>DAIQOB010000078.1:0-9040 GCA_036788075.1 Syntrophobacteraceae bacterium | reverse complement strand
ACATGATCGATTGTGAGTTTGACTTGGCTCGAATGATGACAGCGGATCTCATTTTCAGATGGTTGCGGCTCACCCGCATGGACGAAAAGGGGTAATTATGAGTAATCTCTTTGCTATATTTGGAAAAATCGCAGAAGAGCGCATCCGTGAATCCATTGATCGGGGGGAGTTTGACGACATTGCCGGGAAAGGAGAGCCGCTGCAGTTGGAGGATGACAGCCACCTCCCGCTGGACATTCGACTCTCTTATAAAATCCTCAAAAACGCCGACTGCCTGCCTCCCGAACTGGAATTGCGGAAGGAAATCCGAACGACGCAACAAATGCTTGCCGGTATCAGCGATACTCAGGAAAAATATAAGCAGATGCAGCGGCTGAATTACCTCATCATGAAGCTCAATATGAAGCGAGGCGTCTCCGCTTCCCTCGAAGAAAACCAGGATTACTACGAAAAGGTCTTGGACCGGGTGGGCAAGAAGCCGGGTTCCTGAAATTCCCCTCCTGTAAACATCCAATCCACGTAAGATATCCCGGCGGTCGCATCAAATTGCAGGTGGCCGCCGTTTGTGCCAAGACGTCGAGGCCCGAACGGGTGATTCAATTTATTTTTGCTCAGGCTCCGCGTGCGGCGAAAGGCCTTCCTCTGATGCTGGAGCCCCGGGCAACAGGGGCGCGAAGCGGGTATCGATGCGCCGGATGTCCGCCTTGATGCGTTCCTGGAGCTTGACGTATGCTTCTTCCAACGATCGTTCCATCACTACGATCTGGCCCTGGCTCATGATGAGGCGCTTCAGTTCCGGGATCTTCAGCTGTGCCGATGCCTTGAGATAAACCGGCTGAATGTACATGATGCTTTTGCCTACGGGCAATATGATCATCTTGCCCATCGCTACGCGCGACCCGATCTGATTCCAGAGGGTAAACTGCTCGGCAATGGTGGTATCCTGGTTGATGAGGGCGGAGATCTGTGGGGGACCATAGATGAGCTCTCCTTTGGGAAAGCTGTAAACGATGATCTTGCCATAGTGCGGCGGATCACATCCCACCAGGGCCAGGGCCCGCAGGTTGTCGCGTCCCTTGGGGCTCATGGGAGCAAGCAGCAGGAAATCAAACCGCGGCGGATCGATCAGGTCGAGGGTCAGATAATAGGGTTTGATGCGGGAAATCTCCTCGTCCTGATAGGTCTTGGCAAAATCCCACGTGTCCTCCTGCTGGTAAAATACTTCGGGATCTTGTTGTTGATACTTGGCGTAAATGGTCATTTGAATATCGAAAAGATCCCGCGGGTAGCGGACCTGTTGCAGGAGTTCGCGCGGCATCTCTTCCCGGTTTTTGAAAATACCGGGATAGATGCGGCTGTAAGCCTGAATGATGGGGTCTTTGGTGTCGAACACATAATATGTGACAGTGCCGTTGTAAGCATCCACGGTTATTTTGACGGAATTCCGGATGTAATTGAATGACTCCGTGGCGGAGAAATAGGGGGTGGCATTGGGATACAGTGCTGAAGTGACGTAGGCGTCCTGGATCCAGAAAAGATTCTTCGGGGTCACCACCAGATAGGGATCGCTGTCGAGCAGGAAATAGGGTGTGAGTGTCTTAATGCGCTCCACAATGTTGCGTCGGAAGAGAATTTTGCTGTCTTTATTGGTTTTTGTGGTGAAAAAGATGTCTTTGTCCATGAAATGATAAGCAAAAAGGAGCTTCTTAAACAGGGATGCCAGCCGCACACCGTCCCGTCCGGCGTAGTGGGTCATCACATTGCTGTCTCCTTTGGGATAGTCGAATTCACCGGCATCATTGGGTGCGATGGCATAGTCATAAGATCCCAGCCCGAAGTAGATGCTTGACTGTTCCATGCTGAACCCGTAATCCGATTCGGGAGGAATGCCATGCATGAACCATGTCATGGGTTCATCGCCTCCCTGGCTGGCTGGAGTCATGACCGCGCCGTACCCGTGAGTATAGGTCATGTGCTGGTTGATCCAGTTATGGGCCCCTGGGGGGAGTTGGTTGTGGTCCAGTTCCCTGGCTGCGAGGAAAACCTGTTGGTAGATGCTGTTGACGGTGTAGCGCCCCACATCAACCGACGGGAAATTGTAATAAGTTCTGAGCTGCTGCATCTGCTGAAAGACATCTTCCAGCAACTCCCCGTCCCAGACGGGGATGTTACGCAGCTCCGCCTTGATGGTCGAGGTATCGAGATCCGTCGGAATCCGCTGAGGGTTGAAATTTCTTGTTTCCACCTCGTTGAGATTATAGGCGGCCAGAGTGGCTTCGATGTTCCGGGAGATGAACGGCCTTTCCCTGGAAATTTCGTTGGGCTTTACAATGTATTTTTCAACGAGATTCGGCAGAAGCGAAGAATAGCGGGCTCCCAGGGCAAGGAAGAAAAGCACGACAAAGGTGCCGAGCACTTTCAACCCCCGATGCTTGTGAATCAGGAAGATCAGTGAGAAGGCGGTTCCCATGAGAAGGAAGAGAGTGAGTCCGATAAGAGGAAGAATGACCCACATCTCAACGAAACCGGGCCCGAAAAATAGCACCTGGTGGTTGGGATTGTAGAGCAGCCCGTAGGCCTGCAGAACGTAATCCCAGATTTCGATGAAAAACACGAGCAGAATAAGAATGCTCAAATGCCTCTTGGCCCCATGAGGGATCGTCTGCTCCTGCTGAGAGAGCAAACGCTTTTCGAGCCAGTAGAGCAAAGCCAGCCCGGCCAGGAGTAGAGCAAAGGCCAGCAAGAGACGGCGCTGCAGAAGTGTGTAGATAGGGTAGGAAAAGAGATAGTAGCTGATATCCTTGCCGTAGACGGGATCGCTGACTCCCATGGCGGGGGCAAAGATGTAAAGGAGAAACTTCTCCCAATGATTGAACAACGGCCATGCGACCAACACTCCCAAAAGGATGGAAAGAGGGGTGTAAACCCGCATGGAGCCCGTGCGGAACATCTGGAACAGATCCTTATACGCCAGTTTCTGGGCATTGTCTTCGGATTGAAGCGGGGCAGTGGTTCCCAGGTAGCGGGAAGCGATCCAGAAATTCAGGAAGAAAATCAGAAAGAAGAAAACCGTCACGGAGATGAGAACGACATACCGGTAGAAAAGCCGCTGCAGGTAATAGAACCCATATCCCAGTGAATCGAACCACCAGAAGTTCACCAGGAAGTTGACACCGAAGAGGCTGGATGCAAGCATGATAAGGTTCAGGCCAAGAATGCCGGCCCCTAAAATCAGTAACCAGCGTTTCCACGGGTTCATCGTTTTCTCCTTATTTCAAATTGAGCAAGTCCTGTACGGCTGCCAGGACGAACCAGACAAGCATTAGGAATCTAACCACACCGCTTCAAACTGGTCAAAGATTTTTATTTCGAATTTCATTGGTTACCCCTCGCAGAAGGCCCCAAAAGGAATTTTGGGCGCCGCCGCCCTTGCCATTGACGAGACGGTGCAAATACGTTAGAGATGATATGGCGTATCATCTGCTCTTTGGCATAAAATGGTTCCAGGTACTTGATGAACAGATGGTTTAAAAGGGAAGACGGTGAAAGTCCGTCGCGGTCCCGCCGCTGTAAACGGGGACGAAAGCCATGACGACCACTGGCACGGGGTTGAACGCGCTGGGAAGGGATGGTGAGTAGGCTGATCCGTGAGCCAGAAAACCTGCCTGGAGCTAAAAGGGACTCTGCCGTCGAGGCTGTGAGATGCTCCTGTATCCCGATCTTTATGGAGCGCCCACCCCTTGGTCGGTCCTTTCCGTATGCGTGGAGCATGATGTGGAAGGGCACTTTCCCCTAAGATCGCCGGGAGAGTGGAGAATTCCCGGGGGAGCGAGGCATTTCCCCAAGAACGCATTTGAGGATGAAGTCAAGCTGGGTGCAGTCCTTGAAATCTCCGCATATTTGGGAGATTCGAGGACTTTTTTTTTGAGCGGGTACCGCTCAGCGTGAGCCATCACTTGGTCCGGGAGATTTTGAAGTCCCCCTTTGAAGGGGGATCAAGGGGGATGTACCGTGACGCTCACACCCCCTGCCCCCCTCAAGGGGGGAATCGCACTGTCCCATAGGATTATGACTTTCGCGAATGTACCCGTCGCATGAAAGAAATGGGGATGAACAGAGGGATGAGACAACAATGAATCCTCCGCAAGGCGCCAACATCAATCGGACAGGGCTGGTCGAGGCCGGACGCCGGATTGAAGAAGAAAGTTTTCGGATCATCGATGCCGAAATGGGGGATCATTCCTTTACCCCCGACCAATGGCAGGTGGTTCGCCGTGTGATCCACACGACGGGCGATTTCGACTATGCCAACGGGATGCGGTTTCATCCCCGGGCTGTTGCCGCCGGTATCGAAGCTCTCAAGAGGGGAGCCGAGATTTTCACCGACACCCGCATGATCCAGGTGGGTTTGTCACCATGGAGGCTGCAGTGGTTTGGAAACAGCGTGGTGACCCCGGCGACCCACGCCGACAGCCAGGAATGGGCGGAAAAATGGGGAACCACCCGGTCTGTGGCCGCATTCAGGCATTATGCGTCTCGGTTCAATGGCGCCATTCTGGCCATCGGAAATGCCCCCACGGCGCTGCTGGAGGTTTCTCGACTCATAAGGGATGAGGGGGTTCGGCCGGCGCTGGTCGTCGGCGTTCCCGTGGGCTTCGTTCAGGCTGCTGAGTCCAAGGAGATGCTCTGGCAAATGACCGAACAGCCCGCCATTACCATCCTCGGGCGCAAAGGGGGCAGCTCCGTCGCAGTGGCTATCCTGCATGCTCTTTTGGAACGGGCTAAGACATCAAACGAATGAGGAAAGAAGATATGCTAGGCACCTTGTATGGAATCGGTGTAGGCCCCGGAGACCCGGAGCTCTTGACACTCAAGGCGGTGAAGGTCATCAAAGAGGTGGCCCATGTTTTTGCGGCGGCCTCCAGCAAGAACGACTACAGTCTCGCCCTTGACATCGTTCGGGACCATCTTCCGTCCCATACACCCGTGGATCATCTTGCCTTTCCCATGACTTTCAACCCCGAGCGTCTCGAGGATGCCTGGCAGGCCAACTGCGAGAAAGTCGTCGAGGTCCTGCGACAGGGGAAGGATGCGGCCTTTTTGACTCTCGGCGATCCCCTGACCTTCAGTACCTTCATCTATCTCATGAGGAAAATTCGAAAGCGGCTTCCCGGCGTGAAGGTCACCAGCATCCCCGGCATCACCTCCTTTCAGGCGGCGGCTGCCTGCGCCAACATGCCCCTGGCGGAAGGGGAGGAAGTCATCACCATCATCTCGGGGGCCAAGGGTGGAGATCACCTGAAGGAAGTCGTCGATTTTTCGGACAATGTGGTTCTCATGAAGACCTACAAGCAGTTCTCTCACATTTTGGGGCGAATCCAGGAAACGGGACTCCAGGATTCCTGCTGCTTTGTGAGCCGCTGCGGGCAGGAAGGCCAAATCGTGGAGCACGACTTCCAGAAGCTTCAGGCAATGCAGCAGCCCCACTACCTTTCCCTCATGATCCTCAAGAAGCGTGGACTGGAGTCCTGAAAGGGGCGGAGCTCCCAGATCCATGGTGAACGGGAAGGATGCAGGGTGAAAGAAGGGAGGGATCCATTGCCGCAGGGCGGTCCTTCTTGGGGAGAACATGGGAAAGAGAGGAGACCTCTTTTTTCTGTGCCATTCCTGCTGCCCCTTTTGTTGCTGCTGACCATTGCTCTGGCCGCTTTCTTGACCTCCGGGATCGGGGCTTACAAGATTCCCTATGGATCTATCCTGCGCCTTTGGGCATCCCCCCTGGACCCCTCGGCGGCGCAGGGGGTGGATGAAACCGCCCGCTATATTGTTCTCCATGTCCGACTGGCCCGGGTGTGCCTGGCGCTGGTGGTGGGAGGGGCGCTGGCCCTGGCAGGGGCGGTCTACCAGGGTGTACTGCTGAACCCCCTGGCCGATCCTTTTACCCTGGGAGTCTCCACGGGGGCGGCTTTCGGGGCTTCCCTCGCCATCCTCCTGGGTGCCGGCGGAGTGCATTTCCTCAGCGTCAATGCGTTGCCCCCAGCCGCGTTTGCCGGGGCCATCCTGGCACTTTACATGGTGTACCTTCTGGGGCGCGTGGATGGCCGCATCCAGACGACAACCCTCGTGCTGGCGGGAATCATCGTTTCCACGTTTCTATCCGCCTGGATCAGCCTGCTCAAGAGCCTCAATGAAGACTCCATCTCCACCATCGTTTTCTGGATCATGGGAAGTTTCTCAGGCAAGAGCTGGGTCCACGTGCTCCTGGTTCTGCCGTACCTGCTCGTGGGTATGGGAATCATTCTTTCCTATGCGCGGGAGCTCGATATCTTGACGCTTGGCGACATTCAGGCCCAGCAGCTGGGGGTGAACGTGCAGCGCCTGCGCTTCCGCCTGCTCCTGGCAGCTTCCCTCGTGACGGCTGCGGCTGTCGCCGTCAGCGGGGTCATCGGATTCGTCGGCCTGGTGGTGCCGCACCTGGTGCGGTTGGGACTCGGTCCGCAGCATCGGCGCCTGCTGCCTGCGGTCATTCTTGCGGGAGCCCTCCTCGTTTTGATTTCAGACACGCTGGCGCGCAGCATTCTCCCCGGTGGAGAAGAACTTCCCGTGGGAGTGGTGACGGCAATTTTGGGAGGACCTTTTTTTTGCTTTCTCCTGATGCATCGCAAGAAGTATCTTCAGCTCTGATCCGGGTGGAGGGGCTACGCTGCGGTTATCCCGGCCATGAGGTGCTCAAGGGGGTCTCCTTCGAGATCCAGCCGGGTGAGCTTGTGGGGATCCTGGGACCCAACGGATCGGGGAAGACGACATTGCTCCTGGCTCTGACCGGCGTCGTCTCCCTTCAGGAAGGGGAGGTGAGCATTCTCGGAAGCCCTCTCGATCGCCTCAGCGCCAAAGACCGGGCCCGTCGCATGGCTGCCGTGGCCCAGGAATCGCAAATGCGCTTCCCCTATTCCTGCCTGGAAATCGTGCGCATGGGACGTTATCCCCATCAAAAGCGGTGGCAGATGGACAGCCTGGAAGATGAAAAGGTGGTGCATCGGTGCGTTGAAATCATGGACATCCAGGAGCTCTCACACCGGCTGATTTCGGCCACCAGCGGCGGCGAACGGCAGCGCGTGGTGATGGGCCGCGCCTTGGCTCAGGAAGCTCCGGTTCTCCTCCTGGATGAAGCGACTTCCGCCATGGATGTCCATCGAAAGCTGCAGGTCTTCCGGGTGTTGGACCGGCTCAACCGCGAGGAAGGGCTGACCGTCCTGACGGTCTTGCATGATGTCAACCTGGCGGCCCTGTTTTGCCGGAGAATGATTTTTCTCAAGGAGGGTGTCGTTGTGGCTGACGGCCCCACCGAAGAAGTCCTGACGGCGGAAATCCTCGAAAAGGTCTACCAGACGCGGGTCTGGGTGCAGGATGTTCCCATGACGGGCAAACGGCAGGTGGTATTTTTACCCTAGCGAAAGTGCTGCATATGGATCGAATCAAAAGGGGTTTCATTCTCCTCTCCGTCTTGCTGCTCTTCGTTCCTTCCCTTACGGCGGCGGTCCAGGTGAAGGATGATCTCGGGCAGGTCGTCGAGCTGCCTCAGCCCGCCAGGCGCATCATTCCCCTCTACGGCGCCTTCGCGGAAATGCTCTTTGCCGTGGGGGCTGGACCGGAAATCATGGCGAGGACCCAGGCGGATGAATATCCCCCCGAAATTGTGGAGAGGCCCTCTGTGGGAACGCATATGCGCCCCAACGTGGAAATGATCCTGGGGCTGAAGCCGGACCTGGTCATTCAGAGCGCCAGTCGCCGAGAAGAAACCGCCGAGATGGAGCGCCTGCGCGAGGCCGGGATCCCCGTGGCCGTGTTTGCTCCCCGTTCTTTCGAGGATATCTTTTCCACTATGGAACGTCTGGGGGTGCTCACGGGAAAAGAGAATATGGCCCGAAGCAGGGTGCAGGAGTTGAAGGATCGGCTGGCGACAATCAAAGGGCGTCTTTCGGGATTCCAAAAGCGGGTCCGGGTGTTTTTCGAAGTTCGGGGCGAACCCCTGACAGGGGCCGGCAACGGGTCTATCGTCGAGAGCATTCTCCAGGCTTCGGGAGCGGAAAATGCCCTGCAGAACGCAAAGGCCATGGTGCAATTCAATTTTGAATCCCTTCTCCTGGCCGATCCCGATGTCTACATCGTCCAGCAGGGCCCTATGAATCGGAACCCCATGGATCCTCGCAAGAGGGCGCATTACGATCGGCTCCGGTCGGTTCGGGACGGGAAAATTCTCTTCGTGGATGAGCTCCTTTTTTCCCGCCCCGGTCCGCGCTGTGTGGATGCCGTGGAGCAGCTTGCATCGCAGCTTTATCCTGAACGTTTTGATGCCCCGTCTGAGGCTGCCGCCGGTGTGAAGGGCGGGGAATAGAGCGGCAGAGCATGTCCAGAACGGGATCCGATTCAGAT
Source organism: Syntrophobacteraceae bacterium (assembly GCA_036788075.1). Lineage (GTDB taxonomy): Bacteria > Desulfobacterota > Syntrophobacteria > Syntrophobacterales > Syntrophobacteraceae > Desulforhabdus. Next base: position 607 of record DAIQOB010000078.1, on the reverse strand, counting down.
CGAGACAAGAGGAATCTCAAGCGGGGCTTCAGCACGGGCACTGCCGCCACGGCGGCCGCTCGATCGGCCCTGAGATTTTTCCTGACGGGGAAGAGCCCGCAGTGTATCGCCGTGAGGCTTCCTGCCGGGTATTACCTGCCCATTCCTGTGGAGAGGATCTACAGGGACGGAAAGGATGTCGTGGCGGTTGTCGTCAAGGACGGGGGAGACGATCCCGATGTTACCCACAAGGCGGAGATGAGGGCTCGAGTCCGTTTCGTTTCAACGGCTGGTTTCTCCAGCCCCGTGCCTTCCCCCGGTGAGACGACTGTGAGCTTCCCTGCAGGAGGTTTGCAGAAGTTTTCCGGCATTTGCCTGGTGGCAGGTGAAGGGGTTGGAAGGGTCACCAAACCCGGACTGCCTGTGCCCGTTGGGGAGCCGGCCGTCAACCCCGTACCGAGGGAAATGCTGTCCCAGAACCTCCGTGAGGAATTCCTGCGGAGCTGGCCGGGGGCGGCCGGTCTGGAACCTGCCGGAGGGGTGGAGGATCTTTTTCCGGCGGGAGTGCCGTCAAAACCCTATGTGCTGTTGCCGTTTCATGGCCCCGAAGAGCCTCTTCCCCGGTGTT
>DAIQOB010000077.1:0-9127 GCA_036788075.1 Syntrophobacteraceae bacterium | reverse complement strand
TCATGGAAGTCGAAAGCAACCTGATCCCTATTCTGCGGGATGGAATCGACGTCATCAAGATGCTGTTTTTTCAAAAACTCAAGACAAGCCTTGCCGCCCGGTATGCCGAAGGGGAGCCTGCTTACATCAACCGGCTGGCTGGAGCCATCATCAACGAGCTCTTCGGAACGGTACACCAGGCGGGTCCCCACGCCGAGTTTGCCGAGAAAAATCACTCCCGCATTCAACAGGAAACGGCAGCGATTCCCGTGCACTTCCCGGAAATGCTCATTCCCCTGACGGATGCTCTCAGAGTGCAGTTCCTCTGCGACTGCCAGGAAAACGTGGACAGCACCTCCGTGCTTTCCCGGGCCAAAGAATTGGGAATCCTTTTGACAGAGCGGGAGGTGCCCCTTCCCGCCCAGTTCATGAGCCTTGCGCAAAAACTGGGAAGCTCCATGGGGATGTTGCAGGAAATGCAGTGATATCAGCGTGAAGAAAATTTACCGCCGAGGCCCTGTTGATCTGGACTCCCGGCGGAGAGCAGGTCTGACAGGCGGTTTTTTCAGAGGCACCGACTGGTCGGCGTCATTCCAAACCCATGCGATCCTTCTGAGATCAAAAATACCTGAAACAACCCTACAGGCACTCGAATCTATTTCAATTTCTTTTCGGCAATCTGTGCCTGAGGTGTGCCGGGATATTTTTCAGTAATCCGTTCATAGAGAATGCGGGCTGCCGTGGCATCTCCCAGCTTTTCGAAGGCGGCCCCCTGTTTGAGGAGGGCATTGGGGACCCGATTGCCGCCGGGATAGCGATCGACCACCTGCTGAAAAACTTCAATGGCGTCCTGGTACTTCTGCTCCGCCAGGTAGCATTCCCCGGCCGAAAAGAGCGCATTGTCAGCCAATTCGGACTTGGGGTACTTAGCCGAAAAGTTTTGATATTCTTTTCGAGCTGCCGCGTACTGCTTCTGTTGGAAAAGCTGCGTTGCCTTGTCGTATGCTGCTTTTTCCGGCTCGGGCTGCTGCGACGGTGCCACCGGCTGGGGCTGCTGCTGCTGGGGAGGCTGCGGCGGAGCTTCCTTCGTGGGGGCTTTGGCCACCACCGCTGCCGGCTTCGGCGGACTGGCCGCCGGCGTCGGAGATGCAGTCTGCGCGGGTGCCTGCGGCGCAGGGGGTGCGGCCGGCGGCGTCTGCGTCACAGGCTGAGCCGCAGCGGGTTTTGCTGATGCTGCCTGCGCCGAAGGAGAAACGGGTTGAACCGGCGACGGTGGAGTCGTCACGTTCGGTACACCCGGAATGGTGACGACAGGTTGAGGGGCCTGGGGCGCTGCCGTCGTTTGTGATGCAGCCTGCTCCGCCAGGGATTGGGAGAGCCGATCGATCTTTTGAACCTTGTGGTCCAGCTCCTCTATCTGGCCTGTGAGGGCGCCAATCCTCACCTGGAGCTCCTGCATGCGGGCATAGAGGTCGGCATTGGAGGAGCTGTGTCCTTCGCTCGGAACGACTTCGGTCTTCCGCTCCAGCTTATTCACCCGTTCATTCAGCATCCCCATGTTCTGTTCCAGTGTGGAGGTCTGCTGAGGCGTGACACATCCTCCCACAAGGCCGGCAGAAGCAAAGAGGGCCCAGAAGCCCACAGCCCTCCATCCATTTGATACCATCATTTCCATCCCTCGCTTTATCTGTATCTGCATCTTTCCACCACGTGCAATAGAGTCATTGCAGGCTCATTGTTAGAGCATTTCATAAATAGAAATCAAGAGAATGTTTGATGCTTTGGAGCGTCCGGCGCAGGGCAGGCGCAAGGAGGTCCATATTATGAACCAGGTTGGACGAGACGGGAATCGCCGCCATGGCAGGCCATGCCATGATGGGGTGAAGTTCCCCTGGAATCCTTTCGGCTGCGGAAAGACCTCGAAGATTCCGCAGCCGAAAGGGACTTTCTACCTGCAACGGAGGATCAGTAAGTCACTACGAAATGGGCACGCCGGTTCTTGGCGAAGGACGATTCATCATTCCCACCCGCCAGAGGGCGCTCTTCCCCATAGCTGACGATGTTGAGATTCGCCGAGCTCAAGCCGGAATTGGCCAGATACTGGAGGGCGCTGTTGGCCCGGCGCTCCCCCAGAGCGAGGTTGTATTCGTTGGTGCCACGGTTGTCGCAATGGCCTTCCACCGTCACCCGAACCTTTGGATAACGCTTGAGAAAGGCGACTTTTGTGTCCAGGATCTTTTTGGCCGGCTCACTCAGGACGTAGGAATCATAATCAAAGTAGACATCCTGGTTTTCAAACCCTTCGACTTTGGCAAGAAACTCCTGCTTTTCTGCTTCAGAATTGATGCCCATCTCCCGCCACTTGGCGTCATCCATGCCGCCCCCACCACTTCCACTGCCATATCCGCCTTCACCCGTCCCGCCTGAGCCGTAACCGCCGGCTCCCGGCCCCCCGGCGCCGAAGCCGGGTTGGACGGGGACGTTCTTCTTGGAGCACGCCGCTGCTGACGCCATGAACAACAGAACCAAAAGAATACAACCCAGTTTAGCCATTTCCATTTTCATCCCTCTTCTCCAACGATTGACCCTGAGAAAACTGCCACATGCCTTCAGCTATACAATTGCACCGCGTTGATGCGCGCGGGATGGTCGCTGCATCACCCTCCGCCCATACGGGGAGACCAGTCCGGCAGCTCCTGACCACCCCCCTTTGTCACGCGCCTGATCCCGGTTCCATTGGTCTGAAGCACCCAAATGGCCGATCCGCCCTGCCGCGTGGAGCTGAAGGCGATCATGCGCCCATCGGGAGACCATGTGGGGGATTCATTATCGCCCTCGCCATGTGTCAACTGGCGCGCTCCTCCCCCATCGGGACGGATGATGAAAATATTGTGCCGGCCTCCAACCATGCCGTTGTAAGCGATCCAGTCCCCCTGGGGAGACCACGCAGGGGATGTGTTGTACGTCCCGCTGAAAGTGAGGCGCCGCTTTTGACCGCTGCCCACGTCCAGAACATAGATCTGCGGCGTGCCCGTCTCGTTGGAGACGTAGGCCAGACGTTTTCCATCGGGGGACCAGGCGGGCGACACATTGATGGCCCAGCTTTGCACCAGCTTGCGCACGATATCCCCCGACGAAGAGATCAAATAGATGTCGGGGTTTCCACCCTCCGAAAGGGTCACCGCCAGCTGCCGGCTCTGAGGGCGCCATGCCGGGGCGATATTCAACCCCTTGTGCCCGGAAATGAGATACTGCGAACCGGTGGCGACATTCATCCCGTATATCTTGGCATTGCCGTCCTTGTAGCTGACATAGGCCAAATCCTGCCCGTCCCCGCTCCAAGCCGGAGAAAGATTGATGCTTTGATTGTTGGTGACCTGTATGGATTCGCCGCCGTCAAAATCGACGATGAAGATCTCTTTGGACTTTCCCATATCCTGAACATAGGCAATGCGCGTGTCGAAAACTCCGTGCTCTCCCGTCAGGAGAAAAAGGATTTCATCGGCAAAACGGTGCACCATGGGACGCCAGTTGCGCGCATCCCCCTCATAGACTTTGCCCAGGATCATCTTGGATCCCGGAACATCGAACAACCTGGCCTCCAGTCGGATGGAGGAGCCCTGTATCTGGTAACTGGCCCGCACCAGAAAGTCCGCTCCCACCCGACGCCACTCGGGAAATTTGATGTCCGCCGCAGTCAGTCCCGAAGCCTGAGGGTCCTCGAAAAAACCCCTGGGGTCGAGGGGCCGAAACACCCCGGAATTGTCCAGGTCCTGGGACAGGGTTTCGCCCATTTGACGAGCCAGTTGCGGCTGCCCCGACAAAAATTTGAAATCGGGGATGGCAATGGGGATGCGTTCAAAACTGGGCTGCGTGATATCGATGGTGACACGATCCTGTGCCCGGGCGGTTCCCGCCCACGCCATGAAAGCGCACCACAACAGAAGCCAAGGCATCCATTGGAATGAAAGGGATTTCCTGAGGGTCATATTGGCCGGCTGTCCTTTCCATGCAAAGAGGGGTTAGGATAATAGCTCAGGAGTAAACCGCAGAGCGATCTCTTCCTGAGGCGCCGTATACACATCGGGGAAAGGCGGCAGAGGGTCGGCCTTACGCACGGCGCGCTTTGCCGAATCGTCGTAGAGTGCATTGCCCGATCCCTTCTCGACCCTCAAGTCCAGGACCTTCCCGTCTCTTCTCACCACCACGATGAGAACCGTCTCCAGATGCTGAGATTTGAGAAATTCCGGGAGGGCCCAGTTCTGGCGCACGGCGCTCCAGATCTTCGTATAATAAGCCCTTCGAGCCATATTGACCTGGGCTCCGTCGGGACTTCCGCCAGGGGCTCCCTGGCCGCTGCCGGGGGTCGTCCCCTTGCCCGTGCTGCCCGGGGTGCCGGAGCCTTTTCCTCCCACTTTCCCTGCATCCGTCCCCGCTCCGCCCGGTCTACCCGTCTCCGATCCACCCGAAGGAGAGCCCGGGGGCCCTTGAGCAGTCGTGGTCGTCGCGTCCCTGGAAGCCCCAGCGCCATCCACCCTGGCCCCCCCGCCCCCGGCATCCTTTGCTTCTTTGCTTTCTTTACCTCCCTTGACGTCTTTATCTTTGGAGGTGTCTTTGGCGTCTTTAGATGTTTCTTTAGCGTCCTTAGACTCCCTGGGCTCCTTGGACTCCTTGACGGCGCTTTCGGTGGGGCTCGCCTGGGCAATCTTGGTGGGAGCCGCATCCTTGACGGGGGGTGGCTCCGCCGGAGTACTCCTGGGCTTTTGGACAATGGGCGTCGGTTTAGGCTCCGCCTTGGGCTTGGGAATGAGGCTTTCCAGCTTCTTTTCCACGGCCGGCCGGTTCTGAGGCGGCTCCGGCACCTTTGGGGCTTCAGCGATCTCCAGCTTCTTGACGGGGGGAGAAGAAGCCCTGGAGGCTGGCTCGTCCATCTGAAGGCGCTTCACGGGCACGAAGGGCTTCGCCCTTGTCCCACTCGATGCAGAGGAGGACTTGGGGGCATCGGGAACCTTGGGGCCTTCGGCGCTCTTCCCACTCTGTCCCTTGGGGGCGGGTGCGGGCTCACCTCCAATGTCCTCCAGGGATACGAGATTTACTGTGGAATAAGGAAGCTGTACCGTTGGCTTCGGTTTTCCCCAGGGAGAAATGATCGCCGTGGCAAACACGAGAATATGGACAAGCACTGACGCGCTCAATCCCTTAAAGATCTCTTCCCTCGACAGTTTGCGTTCAGAGAACGACAGGGATTCCATACGATTGTCCTTTATGCATATTGCCTGGCACCGATAGAAATACTGCCATACCGACGACGGCTCATTTTTTCTTCGCGGGTGTGCTGAGCGGCTCGGTCACCATTCCAATCTGATCGATTCCGGCCTGTCGGATCGTTCCCATGACTTCCACGACAAAACCATAGGGCAGCTTTTCGTCGGCTCGGAGAAAAACCCCCTTGTGCTGCTGCTGGTTTTGGTACATGGCGCTCAATTTCGGACCCAGCACGTTCAGGTCCACCTGGTTTTCGTTGATGAATATTTTCTGATCCTTATCGATGGTCACCATGAGACGCTCTTCTTCCGAAGGGATGGCCGGTGCCGCCGATTCGGGCAGCTTCACGTCGATCCCCTGTGTCATCATGGGTGCGGTGACCATGAAGATGATCAAAAGAACCAGCATGACATCCACAAAGGGAGTGACATTGATTTCGGATACCATCTGTCCTCTCCCTCCATTACCATTGAGCTGCATACCCATTTGGCTACTCCCGCACTTTTGGAGCGAACCTGAAATCCAGCAGCCGCTCCCATGCTTTTCGTGTCATACCCCACTGCTATCGGAGAGGGACGCGTTCAACCTTCCTGAGCGGCAAAACGCTGCTGCTCGGAGGGATATTCTTCCTGTCTTCCACGCCGCATCAAATCTCTTTTGAGGATATTTAAGAAATCTGACGAAAAATGGCTCATTTCATTTTCTACCACCCGAATGCGATTGGAGAAGTGGTTGTAAGCCACGACAGCGGGAATGGCCGCTGCCAAGCCCATGGCCGTGGCCACGAGGGCCTCGGAAATACCCGGAGCCACAACGGCGAGGTTTGCCGCTCCCTTGGCGCCGATCTCCTGGAAGCTGGTCATGATGCCCCAGACCGTCCCGAACAGCCCGATGAAAGGTGCGGTGCTTCCCGTTGTGGCGAGGAGGGGGAGGAATCGTTCGAACCGCTGCCGTTCAGACATCATCCCCCCCTGGATGGCCCGTTCCACATTTTCCAGCAGGACTTCGGGATTATCCCTCAGTTCATGCAGGTTTTTGGTTTCCAGGGACTTCCCCACGCGGGTCAATTCCGTGTAACCGATGCGAAAAATCTGGGCCAGGTGGCTGTCTTCCAAGAACTGGCTGTCCCGGAAGAGCGTCGAATAGTTTTTCCGCTGGCGAAACAGGTTGATGAAATTCACGGACTCCCTGCTCGCCCTGTGGATCAGCCGAAACTTCACCAGAATGACGAACCAGCAGCCAACGGAGAGGAGCAGCAGGGCCAGGAGTATGAACTTGACCATGGGGCCGGCATGCTGGATCATTTCAAAGATGCCGTTTCCCGTGTTTGGATGGGGAGCGGCGACATTTTCCGCGGCCGCATAAGCCGTTACAATCAAAGACGTCGTAATCATTTACTTTTCTTCCTCCGTTCCGCGCGCAGGGCGTCCAGTGCCGCCATGACGGCGGGAAGCGCCCTGCCCGCGGGTTCGGCAAGGTGGAGATCGGATGTGTCATAGGAAAGCTGTGTGGCTTTGGGATTGACTTCAACCACCGCTGCGCCGCGTCTTTTGGCGGTTCGCGGGAGGTACGACGCCGGAGCTACCGTGGCGGACGTTCCCACCACGAGCATCAGATCGCAGTGCTGCGCCGCCGCCATTGCCTGCTGGTACGCTTCCAAGGGAATTTCCTCCCCAAAAAAAACAAACTCGGGTCGCAAAGGAGAACCACAAGAACAAAGAGGCGGAATTTTATCCAGGAAAACATTTTCACGGGCAAACCGCCTCCTGCACTCCTCACAGCGCAGTGTCCGATTGTGGCCGTGGAATTCGATGACCTGGACGCTCCCCGCCTTCTGGTGCAGGCTGTCGACGTTCTGGGTCACGACCGCCTTGAGAATTCCCTGCTGCTCCAGTTGGGCCAAGGCCACATGCCCTGGATTCGGCAGAGCCCTGCCCAACAGTGTATCCATTTCCAATAACATTTTCCATACCTTTGCAGGATTGGCCCGAAAGGATTCGATGTCCCCGTATTCCATGGGATCGTACTTGGCCCAAAGACCGTTTTCACTTCTAAAATCGGGGATCCCGCTCTCCACGGATATGCCGGCTCCCGTCAAAGCAACTGCGTAATGGCTTTGGAGGAGCATTTCCGCCATTCGTTCATAATCGTTCATAGTGCACCGAAATATATTGTGTTTTTAGTGGCTTAAATTGAATCATCCTAAATCCGTCCTCCACCCTTGTCAAGCCTTTCATGGGGATGCTGCCGGGAATGAAATGAAGGGATAATTTGCCTGTTCGCTTTTTCCGTCAACGGTTGATCGTCTCCAATGCAACGACCGTTCCAAATGCTTTAGGGAGTGCCTCCTGCGTCCGGCGTCACTTGTAGATCTTGATCAACTGATCCACAAGGAGTGTGTCCCCATTCAGCTGATTCCATTGGCGGAGGTTCTGAGTGGAAACCTCGTACTGAGCGGCAAGGCCTGTCAGGGTTTCTCCCCGGCCGACCTTGTGCGTAAGAACGGTCGGCTGGTAGCTGGTGAGGGTCTGTTCCATCCGGGATTTGAAGGCATTGCCCCTGCCGGCCGGGACTTTGAGAACATGGGCTCCCGCAGGGATCTTTTCGGAAATGTATGCGGGATTGAGCCTCTTGAAATCCCGGTAGCTCAATTCCCCTGCGTCGGCCACCATATAAACGGGCATGGGATAGGGGAGGCTGACCTCGGCCAGGTCGAACTTCAGGGGCCGGTATCCGGACCCTTGGGGCAGGGAATATCCATAGCGCTCGGGATGGCTCAAAACCTCCTTGATGGCGAGGATGCGAAAAATATAGCGCTCGGTCTCCAATGGAAGCTTCAGGGCATAGTAACTGTTGCTCTTCTGCCTGTTGATTTCGTTCTGGACCCTGTTCTCTCCGCAGTTGTATGCCGCCATGGCCAACGCCCAGTTGTTGAACATTCCGTAAAGGTCCTTCAAATAGCTGAAGGCGCTTTCGGTGGCGCGCTCGAAGTCATAGCGCTCATCGATGTCCCTGGATTTGCTCAACCCATAACGCATCCCCGTCTCGGAAATGAACTGCCAGGGGCCGGCGGCTCCCGCCGGGGAAACCGCCTGGAGCATCAGGTCGCTCTCTGCGACAGCGACATACTTCAGATCATCGGGCAGCTTTTTCATTGCCAACTGATTTTCTATCCAGGGGAGATAGCGCTCCATGCGTTTCAACCAGAGGAAAACCTGGGAGTGACTGTGAACGACAATGGTGAATTCCCGATCGAAGCGCTCCCAGACATCGGAATCGTCAAGGGGAACGGGCTCTCCGCACAATTCCATCTTGGAGGGTGGGGCAAAGTAGGGAACGACGTAGGAGGCCGAGGGAGACGACGGAGCATCTCCCTGCCCCCATGCGCCGTAACACAGATAACCTGCCCACATCAAAATCATCATCATTCCACACGCGATGATCCTGTTATTCATCAGCAAAGCTATCTCCTTTTCTCCGCACGGGGGTATGGCCTTCGTTGCAGCACTCAACGGGTATAGTATAGTAGAGCGAAGGTCACCACTTGGTTCGGGAAGTTTTCAAGTCCCCCTTCCAAGGGGGATGCAGGGGGATGCGTTGTGACGTTCACACCCCCCTGCCCCCCTCGAGGAGGGAATCGCATTGTCTCTGGATAAAAATTTCCGCCAACCAGTACTAGGAGCAGATTTCCAGTGCATTGAAAAAGTACGAAATTTCAAAGGAGGCAGTTTCAGGCGCGTCCGACCCGTGGACGACGTTCTGCTCGATATCCGTGGCAAAATCGCGGCGAATGGTTCCCGGGGCCGCATCTTTGAAATTGGTCGCCCCCATGAGTTCACGATTTTTCTTGATGACCTCATCGCCTTCCAGCACCATCACCACG
>DAIQOB010000076.1:6612-9211 GCA_036788075.1 Syntrophobacteraceae bacterium | reverse complement strand
CCTCCAAACTGCAGGCATCAAACCTCTGGCCTTGAGCTGTGCCGTTCATTCCATTTCGGTCGTCCTCGAAAATGAGGACCTCGGCCGCGGTTTACAGGCCATCAAAACACAGTTCCATGTACCGACAAGCAAGACTAGATGATGGACTCCCGAGCTCGCCGGAATGCCCATCGGAGACTGAGCCGGCAATATAGACCACCGGCTCTCCGCTTCAGACGTGCGGGGGTGACGAAAGATGGATTCCTTGGCCGGCTCCTTTCATTTCCCTCCTCAGAAGCGTTCCACGCACATCTCCCAAAAAAAGCACATCCTCGATGACGCCTTCCACCGGGTATAGCTCCTTAGAGAGCCACCCATCGATGCGGCCTTCCTTGGAATGCAGCACTTCGGGGTCCATGGCAACCTCGACGCGATATGCGCTGCCCGCTTGGGGGGACTCGCGGCGTCTCAGGCGATCCTCATCCTCCGGGGATACGATCCTCACATCATAGGTTTGAGCCCGCTTCCTGGGAAAGACGGGCACATTGTAGGTCCTGCCCTTCTCCGGGGTACCGTAGACGCCGTAACGGAAATTGTATGCTGCGGCCAAAAAATCATTGTAATCCCGGTCAAGAGGGATATCGCGAGTGGTTTCGCTGGTGGCTCCGCTCTTCCCCACCCTGCGCTCGACCCACTTGCGACTGCCGTGGTCAAAAGTATGAGTGCGCTGCCTCGATTTGTTTCCGATCTGCACCCGTTCCTCGAACAGGAGCGACCTCAGGCGCGTCCCCTGATCCAGTTCTTCCATGAGGGAGCGATAGCTGTCTTTTCGATAGCGCGTGGACAATCCCAAAAAACCGACGGTCTCTCCCTGGATGGTACTCACGTACTTGCCCTTCTCCTCAGCGGGGGCAAAGGTCATCGTCACCACGGCGACTCTGCCGAGGATGGGAAAAGTGATCTCGTAATGGAGTGCTTCCCCTGAAAAGGTCTGTCCGATAGATTCCCGGGAAACAACTTCGGAGCCTTGTGATGCGAATGGGGCTGCACCCCAAAAAGAACCGGCCAATGGGCTAAAAACCGGCAATCCTGCCAGCAGCCTCAAAAAACATCGTCTGGTCATAGTGCTTCTTCCGGCCACCTCTCTCCGCCTTTGCCAAAGGGTTTTGCCGCCGGCAACAGCGGATCATGGAATCATCTATACCGGGTCACGGTTGCTCCAGGATCGTTGAATTTTTTCCAGTGCACCCAGAGGCCGGGATGAAAAACAGCGATCCTGCGAAAGATCGCGCTTGCAGCTCTTGGGCTCATTCCTCACTTTGCGGCATTTTAAACGCATCATCCGACCAGCGGATCATGTCCGCATAATGCTCATCGACACCCTCCTCCAGCTCAATGTGCAGGGTCTGTTGAGGCTCCGGCTGCAGGCGTCTCATGCGTTCGATAAATATTGCACTCCAAAGCTGATCCAACTCGGCATCCGTCATTTTTCGCAGATCAATGTCCATAAGCTCATCTCCTTTCAAGAATGTATAATGCCCTGCGAAAACGCAGGAAACAGCTTTACTGTTTTTTTCCAAAATTCCCGATGGAGCGGGTTCGGAGGCTTCACCCAAGCCCTGAAACCCGCTGCTTGAGCCGGTGCGATCATACACGATGGCCCATGCACAATCTACTTTTTCTGTTTTGGCAACCTGGATTCGAAAGGACCACGGAGCAGCCGAAACGGATTTTTTTGATTTTTTCGGATCTGAGCACAAGTTTTCCGTTTTTCGGTTGTTTATACTCCAAACGGATAAGGTCCCGACCAACTGATGATCCTGCAGGGGCGGTTTCAAGCCGCGATAAAAAGAGCCGGACCCCAAAAGAATCGCGGTTGGAAGCCCCTGCTGCGAAGGCCAAGATTTTAACCGTTCGCAGTATAACCAACTTTCGTCCTTGGGGCGAAAGCCGGAATCCAGGAAAATAAGAACGCTCCATACCCCGGTTTTCACCGGGGTGACGTTGAGTCAACAACATTGGCGCCGGAGGCGGGCAAGTGTCGCTGGTCTGACTATCGAGTAACTTATGGAAGATCCGGAATTCCATCTCATCAGAGCTGTTGCAAACCATGACGAACTAGCCTTCGAGACTCTTGTAGCGCGCTACCAGAAACCGATTGTCAGCTTCATCTACAGGTATGTCGGAGACTTCTACCTGGCCCAGGACCTTGCCCAGGAGGTGTTCTTGCGCGTGTTTCAAGCAGCGCCCCTGTTTGAGCCGAGGGGAAAAGTGTCCAACTGGCTCTTCAAGATCGCGTACAACCTCTCGGCCAACGAACTGAAACGCCGCAAGCGACTGGATAGCGTCCTGGAACGCATCTCGATCGAAGGCGGATGCTTTATGGGGTCAGCGCGTCCCGGGCCTGCAGAGACAGCCGACAGGGAGCGGGAAGAACGGGTGATGTTGGCAATTGGCCGGCTTCCAGAAAAACAGAGGGCTGCGTTGCTCCTCAAGATAACCGAGGATTTGTCCTACGAAGAAATCAGCGCCATCCTGAACGTATCGGTTGTGAGCGTCGCATCGCTGATCTTCAGGGCCCGCAGCCGTTTGAGGCAGCTGGTGAAGCCTTCCGGCAGCA
>DAIQOB010000076.1:0-6512 GCA_036788075.1 Syntrophobacteraceae bacterium | reverse complement strand
GCCGGCCACAGGAGCCCTGAATGAGTTCAATGATTTTCCACCACTCTCCATGGGCTACATCTATTTCAATTTGATATCGGCCGACAGGTGAACATAGGGAATGAAACTGTAAATTCAGAAAGGATATTCCGGTCATGGAAACAAACATCAAGCTGGCTAAGGGTGGGACTGAAGGTGGCGGAGCAGAGCTCCCCGAGGGAGCAGTGGCCGCCAGGACAAGAAATCTCTACAACCGCATGGAATGGGCGGGAGCGTTCGGAGACATCGGCACCCTGATCCCTTTCGTCGTTGCCTACATCAGCATCGTAAAAATGCCCCCGCTGGGCCTTCTTTTCATGTTCGGCATCACACTGCTGGCGTCCGGACTTTACTACAGGACCCCGCTTCCCATTCAACCCATGAAAGCCATTGGAGCGGCCGCCATCGCAGGGGGAATCAGTCCGGCAGCCGTCTATGGCGCGGGTCTCACCACGGGGCTTTTCTGGCTGGTTGCAGGGGTGACAGGGATCATTCGGCCCATCGCCAAGCTGGCCACCAAGCCGGTGGTTCGCGGCATCATGCTGGGCCTCGGACTCACCTTTATGGTCGATGGGATCAAGCGGATGAGGGGAGCGCCCGTCCTTGCGGGCTGCGCCCTTATCATCACGTACCTTCTTCTCACGAACCCGAAAATTCCCGCCATGTTCGTGCTTTTGATCATCGGAGTTGTTTCCGGTATGATCATGAACCCGGAAATCATGTCGGAGCTGGCCGCCATCCACATCGGCTTCAAGCTGCCGGTTTTCAGTATCCCCATGATCTCCTGGAATGATCTCATCACGGGCACACTGCTTTTCACGATTCCTCAGATCCCTTTGACCCTGGGCAACGCGGTGATCGCCATTGTCGCTGAAAATAACCAGCTGTTCCCCGATAGAAAGGTCACCGAGGAGAAGATCGCCATCTCTCAGGGCATCATGAACCTGGTTTCGCCCCTGTTCGGCGGCATTCCCATGTGCCACGGAGCGGGCGGGATGGCCGGGCATGTCCGATTTGGAGCCAGGACGGGGGGCGCTTTGGTCATCCTCGGAGCCATGCTGGTTCTCATTGCCCTATTTTTCAGCGAATCCGTTTCCATCATCTTCAAGATATTCCCCAATGCCATCCTGGGCGTGATCCTGTTCTTCGCAGGCTCGGAGCTTGCCATTGTCGTGAAAGACATTGGAGACAAGAAGGCCGATTTCTACGTGATGATCATCGTGACCGCGTTTGCCATGTGGAACATGGGTGTGGCTTTCCTCGTAGGGGTCATTTTGGACAACTCCCTCAGGAGGGGCTGGCTGAAGATCTAGAAAAAATGGATTCTTCTCTGGACGTATTTGAGGTTTCAAAATGGACTTGGGAAGCTTTTTTTTGGGATTTCTCTCGGCTCTCTTCTTTGCATCCGTCTCGCTCACTGCCGTTTATTTTCGGTTGAAGCGCTCCCGGGACAGGCGGAGAGCCATCAAGGGCTACCTGGATTTGATCCCGGATCTGACGGCGGAGCAGAAGGCTCAGGTTCAGGAGATTCGGAGCACCTTTCTGCCGAGGGTAGGTCAGATCAGGGAAAACCTGCGCCGTGAACGAACTGAGCTGGCGCGCCGGCTTTTTGCCGATCCACCCGACAGGAATCGCATCCGTGCCGTAGCCCAACAGATCCTGACGCATCAGGCGGAGCTGGAAAACGAGGTGATCGAGCATATCCTGGAAGAGCGGGAGCTTCTGTCTCCATCGCAGCAGAGGAAGTTCCACGAGATCATCATGGAGCAGTTCTCTTCGGGAGGTTTAGGGGTCCACGATGTGAGGAGCGGACACTGAGTGCCGGAGCATCGGCGTCGTCCTGACACCCTGTTTGGCATTCGATGGATTTTATGGCATAGTGCGTCGACGCTTTGGAGGTGGCCCATGTCCTGACGTTTACTCTCTTGGTTCCAACAGCCCTGCGACAAGGATATGTTTTGACAGCTCAGATGCTTACACTTCTTGCCATTGTATCCATTGCCCTCGTCGTGTTCATCGACGGCCGGTTGCGGGTCGACGTGGTAGGCCTGCTGGTGTTGTCGGCCCTCGCGTTGACGGGTTTGGTCACCCCGCAGGATGCCTTGGCGGGATTCAGCAGCCCCGCTGTCGTCACCGTGTGGGCCATGTTTATCCTTTCGGCAGGGCTCACGCGCACCGGAATCGCACACCAGTTGGGGCAGCCGCTCCAGAGGTTCGCAAAGTCGAGGGAACCCATCCTCATGGCTGCTTTGATGGCTGCGGCAAGCCTCCTCTCGGCCCTCATCAACACGGTGACGGTCGCCGCCATCCTGTTGCCTGCGACCATGGAGCTTGCCAGGCGCAGCGGGCGTCCCCCTTCTCGCCTCCTCATGCCCCTGGCCCTCGGGTGCCTTCTGGGTGGACCATTCACCGGCATTTCAACTCCACCCAACATCCTGGCGACGGACATCCTGCGAGCCCACGGCCTGCGACCGTTTGCCATTTTCGACTTTACACCCATCACAGCGGCCGTTGTTGCCGCCGGCATTGCTTTCACGGTGATCTTCGGACGCTACCTGCTCCCGGTACGGACTTCGGGCTCCGAGGCTGACGCCGGTCTCGTGCTGGGCAGCTCCTACGACCTCGACAAGTTCATTTTCAGCATCCGCATCCCGCCGAGCTCTCTTCTCCATGGTCACACCCTTGCCGAGAGCAGGCTGGGAACGGCCCTTTACGTGACTGTCGTGGCCCTCCAGCGGCAAGGGGTGCTGATGCTCGGCCCTCGACCCACCGACGTCCTTCAGGCCGGGGATGTCCTCATTGTCCATGGTCGCCCCGACCACCTGCAGCGTCTTCACGGAAGTCATCATCTTCAGATCGAATCATCGAAACCATTTCAGGACCTGGTTTCCCAGAGACTACCGGTAGCCGAGGGACAGGTGATGGAAGGGTCACCCCTTGTCGGACTCACACTGGGTCAGAGCGATTTGCGCCGCAGCCACCGTGTGCATGTGTTTGCAGTGTACTCCGAAAACCGGGATGTCGTAGGGGATCTGAAACGCCATCAACTTTCCATCGGGCAGAGGCTGCTGATGCAGGGAGAACGAGAGTCTCTCGAACAGCTCGCTCGACTGGGCTTCGTCTCGGAGCTGCGCTTTCTGGAAGTGGACGAAGTGGAAGAGCTCTCCGGCGGGCGCTATCACCTATTGGCCGTCCGCGTTCCTGCCGGATCGGTGCTTGCCGATCATAACCTTGTGGATAGTCGCCTGGGGAATGCGTTCGGCCTCACCGTAACGGGCATCGTGCGCGGCGAGGAACTGCTGTGTATGCCCTCCCCTCATGAGACAGTCCAGGCGGACGACCTCCTCCTGCTCCAGGGTGCACCGCGTGATCTCGAGGTCCTGGAAGGACTTCAAGAGCTTGAAATTGCGGAGCAGACCTCCAACCTGTTGGCTGAGCTCGAGTCGCAGCAAGTCTGTGCTACGGAGGTACTGCTTTCTCCCAGAACGCATCTGGCTGGACGCACCCTTGCGGACCTTTTCTTCCGCGATCACTACGGCCTCAGCGTGCTGGCCATTTGGAGAAAGGGCCGCGCCTATCGCACGGGGCTGCAGGACATGCCCCTCGAGTTTGGTGATGCACTGCTGGTCTACGGGCAGCGCAGTAAAATCGAGATCCTCGCGCGCAATCCGGATTTCCTGGTGCTGGATAAGGATGCTGCCAGCGCCCCACGCCTGGAAAAGGCCCGCATCTCCGTCCTCATCATGCTTGGGGTGCTTTTGAGTGCAATCTTCGGTCTTGTTCCCATAGCCATTGCAGGAGTTACCGGGGCCGCTCTGATGGTCCTTCTCGGATGCCTGAGTATGGATGAAGCCTATCGAGCCATCGAGTGGAAGGTGATATTCCTGATCGCGGGGATGCTGCCCCTGGGGGTCGCTGTCGAAAATACGGGAGCTGCAGAGATGGCGGCTGAAGCCCTTGTCTCGGCGGTGGGCGGGTTCGGACCCCGCTGGGTCGTCGCCGCATTTTACCTGGTGACCGTCATCGGCACGCAAGTCATTCCCACAGCGGCGCTCGTGGTGTTGATGGCGCCCGTGGCCATGAGCACGGCAACCACGTTGGGGATCTCGCCGCATCTCCTCATGATGACCGTAGCCATATCGGCATCCGCGAGCTTCGCAAGTCCCCTGTCGCACCCGGCGCACCTGCTCGTCATGGGCCCCGGCGGCTACCGCTTCACCGACTACATGAAAGTCGGCGTCCCCCTGACGATCATCACCATGCTTGTCTCCGTCTGGCTGCTGCCGATCCTCTGGCCGCCACAATAGTCTCTGCCAAAGCTCAATCTGTTCCGATCGCCGGAGCGAGCCGGGATTGTCAAATCGATTGCTCAGCCGCCGAATGGTATCCTGGCGGCCATCGACAAAGCCGGCATGACGCCCCCGGGTCGCATCTTCCAGCTGAGAGGCTCGCGCGTCTCGCCATTGATTCCCATTTTCAGGGAAACGGTTACGGAAGACTCCTATTTGTCGATGCCATGCGCCGGGTGGGGGGTGCGATGAGACAGGTGGCTGGGGTTGTGGAGTTGTTCGTGGATGCCAAAAATTCTAAAGTGGCCAGCTTTTACCAGAAAAATGTTCAAGGTAAAAGCTTTCTGATGTTTTCCTGGGCTAAACGAGTCCGCATGGCGGATGCGGCAACTTTGCCGGCCGCAGCTTCTACCGGGTCGTGATGTTCCTCGAGCACGGTAATAGCCTCCTGGATCCGCCGGCGAAATCTTCTAAGACCTTCTCCCGCCCGCAACTGCAGGGGACGACCAAAGAATACATCGATAGCAACCAACCAGGCGGCAATGAAGCGTGCAGCTTTCATAAACTCCGTGCCCTCCCTCTCATTCTTCAATCCTCCTGAAAGACACAGCTTTCGAGTACTTCGGACGAGTGACACCTGCACGGGGCGGGGATCAGGCGAGGCGCAGCTCGGCAAGCGATGCACGGGCATCTCCCCCGCTAATGTCGGGAGCAAGGATTATTTCCAGTATCGTCAACCCGGCAAGATCAACCTCATAGTCTTCTATTTCGCGGGTACTGTCCGGAGGGCTGAAGTTATACTGCTGGCGCACAATGTCCTGGTAAGAATGCCCGCCATCGGAGGACCATCGCAACAGGATCTCCTGAGTGCGCTGCCGCTCCTCTTCGTGAAACACCAGATGAACGCGCCTGATCCTCACCGGTTCGTCAAACAACAGCCGAACTGTCTGTCTTCCGGGCTGAGAAGCCCGCCAGCCCGATCCCATGCCTGGCTTCAAAGCCGACTCAATGGGGTGTGACGGATCCTCAGACGTGAGTTCTGCCTGCGCTAAGCTGTCAAGATCCAGCCAGCTTTCCCCTGGGGGGATAACACCTTGAATATCTTTGACGATTATATGTTTACGCACTGGATCGCCTCCTATGGCTTTCAGCATTTCTCAGAGATACCTGGAATACTCGTTCTACCCTGCTGTCGGGAAGAACGTGATATCGAGGGGATGAAAGATACATAAATGATCGAAGGATCTTCGCACTCGGAGGCAAGAAAACATCAAAAATGCATGATATCATCCTCAATGCGAACCAAATAAAAAAGCTGGAGCTATTCATCACTCCAGCTTCTTATTATTTGGATAAATACCTGAATGATTTTCAGGCTACAGCTTTTTCACATTTGTTGCCTGAGGCCCCTTTGCACCTCTTTCTTCGGTAAAACTAACCCGCTCACCTTCGCTGAGGGACTTAAAACCCTCACCCTGGATGGCAGAGTGATGAACGAAAACATCATGTCCTTCTTCTGATTGGATAAAACCAAACCCCTTGGAATCATTAAACCATTTTACTTGACCTTCCGCCATTTTTGTGAATCCTTTTTTCAAATCATGTTTTTAGTATTTTTGGGTGCGGTACTTGAAGTTACTCCGAATCGGCATCGTTCACCTTGGCGAAAGATATATTTTCAGCATAACTTAAAATAACGTACTCAACCTGAGTTGGACAAATCATAACCCCTAAAAACTGAAAGGAAAGGGAAAATCAAAAATCCATCATGAATATTTATGGGCCATTGCAAATGACCGTGAAAATGTTGCCAAAGTCGTCTCCGGGTGCATTTCCCGGCCATTGGATGAAGCGGTAATTTGCGGTGGATGCTGGGATCCGATAAACCTAGGTATCCGGGCTCCAGCCATTTAAGCACATACCAAGTGACAGTGTCCACGCGGAAGGTGTTTGAAGGTATAAGCGTCAGCTCTGTTCGATGGCGAAGCGATGGCAGCTGCCTTCACTCAGGAAATATCCACGAACGGTCTGACGATGAAATAGAGGCCCAACAAAGCGATGGCCGTTCCCGCGCATTTCCTGAACCATTGGCTCCCCTCGTGAAAGGAGCTGCTCTCCAGGAGCCTTCTCACCTTCGCGGTCGAGCTTCCTGCAATGGCGATGGGGATGCAGTGACCAATTCCGAACAGCACGATATACACGACG
>DAIQOB010000075.1:0-9224 GCA_036788075.1 Syntrophobacteraceae bacterium | reverse complement strand
ACCGGTATCTCCGCCGGAGAAATTCATGGCGCGATCCAGCACTACCAGGTTCTTGGCGCCCTTGACGGCCTCGAACAGCTCTGCCTCGGGGAAGGGTCTCCACAGGCGGATGCGAGCCACGCCGACCTTTTTACCTTTGGCCCGCAGGGCGTCTGCTGCCGTCATGGCCGTTTCCGAAATGCTGCCCATGGAAACAATGATGGTTTCGGCATCTTCGGTCTTGTAGGTTTCAACGGGCTTGTAGTAACGGCCGAACTTATCCCCGAATTCCTTCCAGGCTTCCACGATGACGGCCTTGGAATTCCTCAGGGCCTGATCCTGGGCCATTTTGGCTTCGGTGTAGATATCGGGCATGCCCACGGGTCCCATGGTCACCGGATTGGCGGGATCCAGGCGCATGGCGGGCTTGTATGGCGGCAGGTACGCATCCACCTCCGCCTTGTCCGGCATGTGGATGGGCTCGATCATGTGGCTCAAAATGAAGCCGTCCAGGTTGACCTGCACGGGAAGCAGGACCCGATGATCTTCACCCACCTTGAAGGCATGAAAAATGAGGTCCACCACTTCCTGTCCGTTTTCGGCAACGGTCTGAATCCAGCCCGTGTCGCGGGACATCATCATGTCCGCATGGTCGTTCCAGATGCTGATGGGCGCGCTCAGGGCCCGGTTGGCCACCGTCATGACGATGGGCAGGCGCATGCTGGAAGCGATGTAGCAGATTTCGGACATGAGGGCATAACCCTGAGAGCTCGTCGCCGTGAAAGTGCGCGCTCCTGCGGCGGACGAACCGATGCAGCAGCTCATGGCACTGTGCTCGGATTCGACGGGGATGAATTCGGCATCCAGATGTCCGTCGGCCACGAGCTCGGAAAGATGCTCCACGATGTGAGTCTGAGGCGTAATAGGATATGCCGCGATCACATCGACATCAGCCAGCGCTGCGGCTTCAGCAGCAGCTATTGAGACTTCCACCCCAATCCGCTTGCCCATATCAGTCGCCCTCCTGAACCATGGCAATGCAGCTCACGGGGCACTCATGTGCGCAGATCCCGCAGCCTTTGCAGTAATAATAATTTTGTTCGTAATAGCCTTCGGCGTTCTTTGTGTACACCATATCCGGGCAGAAGATGTAGCACTGACCGCATTTCGTGCACTTCTCATAATCCGTCACAGGACGCATGGACCGCCAGTCGCCCGTCTTGAGCTCTGCGGCGTTGCCGGGGCGTGTGATGGAATTGCCCAGCTCCAACTCTTTCCAGCTCATGATACCCGTTTCTTTAGCCACTGGTTTATCCCTCCACCACAGTTTCTTCGAAGGCGCGCGTGCAGGCCTTGATGTTCTTTTCGGCAATGGGACCAAAACGATGCTCGATGGGGGCCCGCAGACCGTCCATGGAAATCAGTCCCGTAGCTTTCAATAGAGCTCCCAGCATGGTCGTGTTCGTGATGGGGACCCGCATGGTCTCCATGGCAATCTTGGAGGCGTCCACGAGAGCCAGTCGCCCTTTGATGCCCGATTCCTTGCGAACCTCCTCCACCGATTTGGTGGTATTGAGGATAACGATTCCCCCGTCTCTCAGGCCGGCTTCCACGTTCACAATCTTGAGAAGCGTCGGGTCCAGAACGACGACGATGTTCGGCTCGTAAACCTTTTCCCGCGTGCGAATGGGCGCATCGCTCACGCGCACGAAAGCCATCACCGGGGCACCGCGGCGCTCCGGGCCGAAGCTCGGAAATGCCTGTGCATACTTTCCTTCTTCAATCGCGGCCAATGCTGTGAGCTCGGCTGAAGTCACGGCCCCTTGGCCTCCGCGTCCATGAAATCGAATTTCAACCATGATTCGTCTCTCCACGCTCAACGTTCCAGGTCAATGCACGCACCAGAGAAAATGCCCTTCGTCGATTTCAACTTGAGAAAATTCTGGCAACAACAGATGGGGCCTCCAGGTCGGCGAAATAAAAACTCATATCAAGCTAAAATAGGCAGGTCAAGAATTTTTATTGGGTTTTTCCATCCAGATTTCATTTCCCACATCAAAAGTCCTGCCTGCCCTTCAGCGCCCGCTCCAGGGTGACCCGGTCCGTGTACTTGAGGTCCCCGCCCATGGGGATCCCGTAGGCAATACGTGAAATCCGCAACCCCCGATCCTTCAGAAGCTTCAGGAGGTAGTGGGCCGTAGCCTCCCCTTCGCTGCTGGGATTGGTGGCAAGAATCACCTCCCGGATGGGCTCCCTGTCCAGGCGCTGGAGCAGCTCCCGAATACGGATGTTGTCGGGTCCGATGGCATCAAGGGGAGCGAGAACCCCCTGCAGGACGTGGTAAATCCCTTTGAAGGCTCCGGACTGTTCGACGGCCAGGAGATCGGCGGTGCTTTCCACGACACACAGCAGCGTCGCATCCCGGCCGGCATCCGAACAGATGGAGCAGAGCTCCTCGTCGGTAAAATGAAAGCACCGGGAACAGGTGTGCACCCGATTTCTCAGGTTGACAATTCCCTCGGCAAGGGCTTCGGCTTCCTCGGCGGGCGCCTGCAGGAGGTACATGGCAATGCGGGTGGCGCTCTTTTCACCCAAACCGGGCAGCTTGCTCAAACTGCGGATAAGCCGCGTCAAAACAGGTGGATAGGCGTTCAGACTCATGCCTTAAAAGAGACCGGGGATCTTCAGGCCGGGAATGTTCAGCCCCCCCGCCAGCTTGCCCATTTCGGAGGCCGCCATTTCCTGAGAGCGCCTCAGACCGTCGTTCACTGCGGCCACCAGGAGATCCTGGAGCATATCAATGTCTTCAGGGTCCACCACCTGGCGATCGATCTTCAAGCTCACCACCTCCTGACGCCCGTTGACCACCACGGTCACCATACCTCCGCCGGACGACGACTCCACGGTCTTCAAGGCCAGCTCTTCCTGAACTCTGGCCATCTTGTCCTGCAGGGCCTTCACTTGCTGCATGGGATTGAACCCTTTAGCCATCTTTAATCCTCCTCACATTTCGATTTCATCAAGGAACTCGGAAAGGATCATTCTTCTTTCGTCTGTTCGGACTTTTCGGTTTTTACACGCCGAATATCTACGAGTTCGCCCCCGAGGATCTCGAGGGCCTGCATCACGGCAGGGTGCTCCAGCACCTTCGCCCGGGGGTTGGGTCTGGCGGCTTTGGAGGACGGCGCGCTTCCCTGCTGCCCTCCTTCCTTCGACCGTCTGCGGATCACCCATTGAAACTCCTGCCCGAAAAAATCACGGGCCGCATGGGAGAGACGGGCCAGAGACTTGGGATCTTTAAAAGTATCTTCAAAAATTTCCATCACTTCCAGTTCAAGGATCCCTTCCGCTCCCGGAGAAACACGGCTGCCCTTCAGTTTCTCGAACAGCACGGCATGTCCTGCCTGGAGCCACTGCTGAAAATCCCCCCAGCGGGCCACGACTTCGGCTGCCGACACAGGCCCCGCCGGCACCACCCCGGCGTCCCGAGGCGCAGGCGGGATCGGCTCCTCCACAACGACCGGTGCAGGGGGCTCCCGAACAACGGCCACAGAACCTGCAGCGGCTTGCGGTGGCGGCGGCTGGGGAAGAACGGGGGCCGCACCGAGGCGCACCCCGTTTCCCCCATCAAATCCCTCCAGACGGTCTTCCAAGGCCGAGATCTTTTCCAGGACTCTTTCCATAGATTCGAGGCGCGGCAGCTGAGACAGCCGCAGCAGAAGCATTTCCAGGGTGATCCGGGGCAGGCTCGACCGCCGAATTTCCTCTTCGCCCTTGAGGATCATCTGGAAATAGAGGTAGAGGGATTCGGGCGTTGTTTTGGCGATTTCAAGCCGCAGCATATCCTTCTCTTCGCGGGGTAAATCCATCGGGGACTCTGTTTGCGCCCCCTCGAAAGCCAGGAAGAGCAGGTTGCGGAAGTGATCGCACAGCTGCTGGCAAAATCGCCTGCTGTCGATGCCGCGGCGGTGCAATTCATTGGCCACGTCCAGGCAGGCCCGCACATCCCCGTCGAGTATGGCTGCCCCAACGCGGTGAACACTGCGGCGGTCCACAACGCCCAGCACATCCAGGATGTCTTCATCGCTCAGGCCGTCCCCGCTGAACGCCAGGAGCTGCTCCAGGAGACTCTGAGCGTCCCGCATGCTTCCATCGGCTTCCCGCGCCACGGCGTAGAGTACCCCGTCGGAGAGCAGCGCCTGTTCCTGGTCGGCGATATTGCGCAGATGCCCGACAAGGAGAGGGATGGGGATGCGGCGGAAATCAAACCGCTGGCAGCGGCTCAGTATGGTGGCGGGGATTTTGTGGGGCTCCGTCGTTGCAAAAACGAACACAACGTGCTCCGGGGGCTCTTCCAAGGTTTTGAGGAGGGCATTGAAGGCCTCCTTAGTCAGCATGTGGACTTCATCGATGATGTAGATTTTGTACCGGCTTTTGGCAGGGCGGTAGCGCACCGTCTCGCGCAATTCCCGAATGTCGTCTATGCCCCGGTTGGAGGCCCCGTCGATCTCGAGGACATCGACGGCATTGCCCTGGGTAATTTCCCGGCAATTCGAGCATGCATTGCAGGGGGCGGAAGTCATGTCCCCTTCGCAGTTGAGAGTCTTGGCCAGGATTCGAGCCACCGAGGTCTTGCCCACCCCGCGGGCGCCCGTGAAAAGATAGGCGTGGGCGATGCGCTTCGAACGCACTGCGTTCTGAAGGGTCCTCGTGACATGGGGCTGCCCGACGACTTCGTCAAAAACCTGAGGCCGCCATTTTCGCGCAATGACAAGATAGGACATGAGGCTTAATGATTCACAGCGAGATTGAAAGGATCAAGGAGGGATTGACGACGATGGCGCATGGGAACCCCGCCTGAAATTTGAGTGGTCTATATCGTTTGTGGCATTCTACCGACTCGCAATATGATGCCGGCGAATTTTAAAATGGCGGAGAGAGAGGGATTCGAACCCTCGGTACACCTTTTGGGCGTACACACGATTTCCAGTCGTGCTCCTTCAGCCAACTCGGACATCTCTCCGTGTAACTGCGCGTGCATGAATCAACGTGTACGACGTCGGGTGGCGGAGAGGGTGGGATTCGAACCCACGTGCCCTGCTCTTCACAGGACAAGTCGATTTCGAGTCGACCCCGTTACGGCCACTTCGGTACCTCTCCCCTGATTCAACCCTCTTTGACCTTCAAGCGGCGCTCCTGGAAAAAGCTTCGGAGCAGTTTAGAGCATTCTTCCGCCCGAACGCCGCCGACGACGTTCATATAATGATTCAAACAGGGGATCTTTGTCAAGTCTACAACACTTCCGACTGCACCCGACTTTGGGTCCGACGCTCCGAAAACCACCGTTTCGACGCGTGCATGCACCAGCGCCCCAACACACATGATGCAGGGCTCCAATGTCACGTAGAGCACCGTACCCGGAAGCCGATAATTCCCTACGGACCTGGAAGCAAGCCTCAAAGCAAGGACTTCCGCGTGCGCCGTCGGATCATGCAAAGCAACCGGCGCATTGTGCGCGCGACTGAGAATTTCCCCCTGCACCCCCACCAGGACTGCCCCTACAGGCACTTCGGAACAGGCATATGCCTTCCGGGCCTCTCCCAGGGCCAATCCCATGAAATGGTGGTGCATTTCCATGGCATCCCGTACATCCATTCCGTTCTCGTCCATAGAAGATCCTGCTGATAGCACAATTCTTTAACGGCGAAAAGAGTTTTTATCCTTTCAGCGGAAAATTTGAAGGAACCATGATTAAATATTGAATTGATCAGTTCTTTTTTTTAAATTAGCCTAACAACTGCTCTAGAAGTTCAAAATGGCGACGTATGTATTTGCCGCTCTTGCAAGTGGAGGGCTTATCATGATGACAGACCCAAAACCACGCAACGAAGACCGTTTCAGCCCAGTGGGGGGAATGCGACTCGTTTACGATCCCGGCGTGAAATGGTGCGAGGGCCTCAAGAAGCACCCCTGCCGGGATTGCCACTCGTGCCAGTTTTGCAGTGACGCGCGCTGCCATTCCTGTCGTGGCAAGAATGGAACATCGAAGGAGGTTCTATCGCGCAAGTTGAGCTTATGCGAACAGATTCAGGTCTATGAAGCGATCAACGCTCAGGACAGGCGGCAGCAGAACAGTACTTCTCTATAAAAAAAGCGGAAATTACTCTATGAAAAACAAAACGGGAAACACTCTGAAAGCTCTTGCCCTCCTCACCGCGGCCCTTGTATTGGGGTGCAACATGAGCACTCTGGCTGCGGAAAAGGAATCGACGATCAAAATCAGGCAGGCATCCGCACAACCGGAACCCGCCCAGATCGCTCAAAAGCCGACTTCCACCCAGTGGCGCTCCTCTATCTGGGAGGCTCTCTCGCTGGAATACCTCCAGGGCTCCAAACCCCACCCCATCCTTTTGGCCTATGAGCAAAACGAGTGGAAACCCTTTTTCGTCAACTCTCGTTTTGAACCCACAGAGGCAGCGCTGCTGCTCCTTCAGAGGCTGAACAAAGTCCATGAGGACGGACTCAGCAGCAAGCCCTACCAGTTGGAAGCGATACAGAGACAACTGCAGCAGTTGGAAACCCTGCGGGTTGCCCTCAAGAGCTCCGACCCCAACTTCCACGATGCCGTCGCGGATCTTTCCGGGCCGGCGTCCCATAACGATGCGCCCCCCTCGTCGGCAGCCCTTCCCAATGCAAAATATGCCATGAACACTCAGGGGGATACCCCATCCGGCTCGGGAAGCTCCCAGGATATGGACGAAAAGTACCGGGAAGCGTTCAGGACCTCCAGTGAGCTGGACATTCGGCTGGCCCAGGACCTGGTGAGGTTTGCTCAGGAAATGGACCCGGCCTCCAGGGATGAGCAGATCAAGGCGCTTACGGGTGAAATCCCGATCGGTTCATTTCTGAGCTCTCTCGAACCGACTTCGCCTCACTACAAACCCCTCGTCGCCGCCTTGATCAAATACCGGCAGCTGTCCGACAAGTCCGAACAGGTCTACGTATCGGGGCCGCCTCTGAAGATGGGGGCTACAGGCGAGCAGGTGCGTAACCTCCAGAGGCGACTCCAGCAGGAGGACTTTTACAGCGGGAAGATCAGCGGTGTTTTCGACGGAACAACACAGGAAGCCCTCAAGCGGTTCCAGCAGGCCCATTCACTGCCTGCGGACGGCGCCATGGGCCAGACGACCAGGGACTGGCTCAACATGCCTTATGCGAAAAAAGCCCAAATGGTCGCCGACGTGGTAAAGATCGTACGCCAGACCCCCGTGCGCCGTGCAGACAAGTATATCCGCATCAACATTCCCCAGTATCTCCTGGAATATTACAACGAAGGTAAAGTCCAAAGGGTGCACAGGGTGATTGTGGGAAAGTCTTCCGGCAAGAAAATCAATGTCAACGGCAGAATGGTGGGAGAAAACCAGACTCCGCCCCTGGCCAGTCAGATTGAAAGGATCATCATCAACCCCCGGTGGTATGTGACGGACCGGATCCGCAAAGAACTGGGGGATTCCGTCGTTTCGGATCCAAAGTACGTACAGATGTCTTCTACGTTTGCATCAGGCACACCCCGCCTGTATCAACTGCCCGGCCCCACCAATCCGCTCGGCCGGTTCAAATTTGAATTTCCCAATGCATATGCGGTGTTCCTGCACGACACACCCAAGCGTCAGCTCTTTTCCAATCCCCGCCGCGATTTTTCTCACGGCTGCGTACGGGTCGAGAAAGCCGAGGAGCTTGCCTCACGTCTGCTGGAGGACGACAACAATCCTGCGGTGAAGCGAATCGAGAATTTTCTGGCGAGCAATCGCCCCTCTCACGTGCAACTCTCCGAGTCGGTGCCCATCGTCATCGATTATCTGCCCGTCTATACCAACGGGAGGGGACAGCTCGTTTTTTATGGCGATCCGTACGGCCTGTACCGGGAGAGCGTAGCCGTGAAAGAGAGCAAATCCTCCTGACGCCCGGTCGCCAAATGTTCATGGGGCGAGTGGCCTTCGTGGAGGGGAGGGGAATGCACCCACTCGCGGCGGCCCCACCGCCCCCAATCCTTTTCTCTTAACCAACTTTTGTCATTCCGGCGAAAACCGGTATCCCGCGAAATGAAGACATTCTGGACCCCGGTTTTCACCGGGGTGACGCTGAGTCAACAACATTACCCACCGTCCCATCCCTGCAACATGGTAATCCCTCTGCGCATGCGATTTTTTTCACGCCAGGGAATTTTTTTGGCCGTCCTTTTCTGACATTGTCCACACAGGGATGACTCTGCGGGCCCTTCCCCAAACCCCCGTGACGCCTCCGACATATCCATCTGATAATACACAATTATGCGGCATGGATTTCTATCGGGGCTCCTGCCGCGATCGTCACGCCTCGCTGTTTGTGTGCCAAAGCAATACGCAAAAACACCTCAGCGTCACTAGATCGGCCAAGAAAAAGGGTTTGACAGACCTCTCTTTTTCTTATAGTGAAAATAATCCCGTAAAACTCTTGAGACTTCAGCGGCCAGCAACAGAGCGACATCTTATTGAAAATATTAAAATAGGAGGGGAAGTTATGGCGAGGGTGGAGTCTTGCCTGAAGTTAGGAGTTGTGTCGTTTTCTCTACTGTTTTTTCCCATTCTGTTCACCTTTCCCACCGATTCAGCCCAGGCCCTCACTGCTTCACTTGGCCAGCCTTACCATGGACGCCTGGTGGAGGGGATTCCTTTTCCCCGCCAGTTTGAAGGTTACCAACTCCGCGATGAAGACCACACTTACACCACTCCCGAAGTCATCGGGGCACTCCTGGACGCCCTGGATGCTGTTCAAGCCGAATATCCTTCTGCTCCCGACCTCTACGTCGGAGACTTTTCCAAGCCCGGAGGAGGATGGCTCAACAGGCATCGCTCCCACCAGAACGGTCGCGACGTGGACTTGGGGATGTATGCAAAGGACGACCGGACACTGAGCACATTCATTCCCATGAACGAAGAGAACCTGGACGCAGCCAAGACCTGGTGCCTCATTGAAAACATCATCCGATCCCAGCGCGTACAGTACATCTTCGTGGACAAGAGAATCCAGAACGTACTCTCTGACTACGCCCTCAGCCAGGGGGTAGATCCTGCCTACCTGGAGCACCTGTTCGGCAACGTCCGAGGCTCCATCGTTCAGCATGTCCGCAACCACCAGGACCATCTGCACATCCGCTTCTATGCCCCCTGGTCCACCATGGCCGCTCACCTGGATCCGAGCGACAC
>DAIQOB010000074.1:0-9302 GCA_036788075.1 Syntrophobacteraceae bacterium | reverse complement strand
AATGACAAAAGTTGGTTAAGCCATCAACATTGCTGTCTGTTCAGGCCCCATGCGCTTCATTCGCTT
This sequence comes from Syntrophobacteraceae bacterium, assembly GCA_036788075.1. GTDB lineage: Bacteria > Desulfobacterota > Syntrophobacteria > Syntrophobacterales > Syntrophobacteraceae > Desulforhabdus. The sequence continues at coordinate 9,236 of DAIQOB010000074.1, read as the reverse complement.
TTGCCCCCCTGCCACCCGTCGTTCGGTGGGTTTTCCATCCGCATCCTTTAAACCGACGGAAATAGAAAATTTCGATGACTGAATCAAGCTTTTACCATCTAATCGTTGAAAGTCGATAGATTCTCTGGTAGGGCTTACCTCCGACAGGATCTTCGTCTTGCGCTTTGGCAGAACGAGTAACATTGAAGCTGAACAGGATGTTTGATACGAATCGACGGTTATGTCTTTTCTTGGGGCCGGCTGGGATGGGGCTCTTCCTTGCCTGCATCCTGCTCTGCGGCTGTGCCCCAAAGCAGGTCAATCTCAACCAGATATATGACCGGCCCCATCCCGAGGAGGAAAAGGAGGACCCGACAAGAACGGCCCAGGCCTCTCCTCACAAAGCAGCCGCCAAGAAAGCAGCCCCCGAGAAGCGATGGAAGAAAAGGGCTGTCACGGAAGCAGAGCTTCAGAAGCTACGGCAGAAAGATCCGGAACTGAACCGACTCACATGCCTTGAGATTCTGGCGCGCATCAACGGGAAAGCCTCTTATTACATAGCCAGGGACATCAAAGCAAAGCGTCCCATGAATGTGCCCCTGGATTTTCATTCTTTCAAGACATGGTCCCCCTTGCCGGACCGCATCGAATGTATTAAAACGACTCCCAAGCTTATTCTGGTGGTGAAAAATATTCCCTTCATCGGGTGGTACGAGAAGGGAAAGCTCGTCGGGGACACCATCGTCTGTATCGGGAAAAAATCCGAATGGACTCCGAGAGGCCTCTACAAAGTGGAGGAAAAGGATGAACAGCACGTCTCTCAGAGTTATCCCAATGCCTATGGCCGTCCGGCAGCCATGCCCATGGCCCTCAGGGTTTACAAAAATATTTGGATTCACGCAGGGGATGTAGTGGGAGGTTATTCTTCCCACGGCTGCATCAATCTTCCTTTCGCCTCCGCCGAAGCACTCTTCAGGTGGGCGGAGATAGGAACGGCGGTACTCATTACGGCATCACTGAAGGATTTACAGACGGACCTCAATGGGTGTAAAAAGGTTTCGCCCTCGGGATCCGCTCCCCAGAAGGTTTCAGGCCCCCCCAGTACAAAATGAGGCGTACATTTTGCAGGTTTCTCTGTCAGCGGTTTGTTAGGGAGCATATTCGCTGCAGGTGAGTGTTCCAGTCAGAAACAATAATGAGTGAGGAAGAAAAGATGAAAGGGAGCCCGTTGAATCGCAGGAAAAAATCCAGGATTGTATTGCCACTCTTTTTTTCACTTGTCTTGTTGTTGCCTTCTTGTACGTCCGTGAGCAAGCCGCCCGCCCTCACCAAATGTACATTCCCACCCCCCAGCACCTTCATCCCGGAATTTGAAGGCGTTCCTTACTGCGGCGTCAATTACGACCTGCCCCTGTCTGCAGTTTCCAAGCCGGAAATTTACGTATTGAAAAAAGACAGGAGGCTCCTGCTCATCAACGAGGGGATTCTGGTGAGAGACTACAAGGTCGGACTCGGCCCCAATCCCACAGGCGACAAGAGCTATCGCGGAGACGGGCGCACCCCGGAAGGGGAATTCATTATCTGCAAGAAGAACGGCAGCAGTAAATTTTACAAGTCCCTCGGGCTGAACTACCCCAATTTCAGACATGCCGAGGAGGCCCTCCAAGAGGGGCGCATCTCCCCGGAGCAGTACAAAGAGATCGTTAGAGCCAATCAATGCATGACCCTCCCCCCCTTTAACACCACCCTTGGGGGAGCCATTTTCATCCACGGCGGCGGAGGTCGCCTGGACTGGACGGAGGGTTGCATCGCCGTCAGCAACAGCATCATGGACGAGCTTTTTCAAGTCATTGACGTCGGAACCCCTGTAAAAGTCCTGCCATGAAACGAAGCTTCGCAAAGAAGGTACAAACTCATTGGGAAGGATCAGAAAAGTGCAACAATGGCAAAACAGGGTGGGATGGAAATGTCTTTTGATTCTCATGGGGTGCACACTCTTTTGGGGGTGCGCCGGCCAGAATGCTCAGCCCATCCGGGTAGATCGGCCGCAACCTTCCCTGGCGATCCCGGAACCGGCTCCTGCTCGCTCCTCGGAGCCTGTGGACTACGGCTGGACGCAACGTTCCCTGACGGAGGACGACATCATGCTGGCCTGCGAAAAGGACCCGGACCTCACACCCAACCAGTGCAAGGAAATCCTGGCCCGCATGAATGCCAAAGCTCCCTACTATATCTCCGAGGACATTCGATCCGGCCGTACGCTGAAAGTTCCCAACGACTTCAGGGCATTTGCCCACTGGACGCCCCTGCCACACGCCATCCCGGAAATCCATGACATTCCCCAACTGGTGCTCATCGACAAGGAAAACTTCTTCATCGGCTGGTACGAAAAAGGTACGCTCAGGGGAGACACCCAGATCTGCATTGGAAAACCGGGAGAAGACACTCAAACGGGAATCTACCGGGTCCTCGAAAAGGACCCCGACCACTACTCGCGAAGCTACTCCAATTCCTACGGCCGCCCTGCGTGGATGCCCTGGGCACTGAGGATCTATGACACGGTGTGGATCCACGCGGGAGACATCACAACTCCCTACTGTTCCCACGGGTGTGTGACGCTGCCCCTGGAACCGTCCATGGAGCTGTTCCGCTGGACCGACACGGGCACGCTCGTCCTCGTGGTCGATTCCCTGAATGACCTGCAACGGGATCTCAGAAAGCACGCTGCCTTCATGCGCTCCGTGAAGGTTTCTTCTCAATAACGGTCGGATCGACAAGCACCGACAGTGGCAAAGGCCGAAAGACGCTCAGGGGAAGTCAGCACACGCCAGTATCAGCGTTCATCTGTGTTCTACATGGAGTCTGAAAGTCTCCGGTGTCCGCTTTCCGCCTCCAGAGAACGCAGTAGATCCTGCATCACGCCTCTCGCAGGGCTTCCACAATGTTCATGCGGGCAGCCCGAAAGGCGGGCAGGATGCCGCCGGCAAAGCCCATGAGGATTGAAAAAACGATGGCCTCGCAGACGATTTCACGGGTGAGAGCGAAGCGGAAGGCCAGTTCTGAAAAGGTCTGGAAGTTCGTGGTGGAAATGGTGAAAAACTGAAGGAATGACGCGAAAAAAAGCCCTGCCAGCCCTCCGAGGAGGGCCAGAATGAGGGATTCCAGCAGGAAGGTGAGGAGGATGCTGCCCCGGTGAAATCCCAGGGCACGCAAGGTGCCGATTTCTCCGGTCCGATTGGCCACGGCGGAATACATGGTGATCATGGCCCCCACGATGGCCCCGAAGGAAAATACGATCGTGAGAGAAATGCCCAAAATGCGCAAAAACTTGGCGAGGGCTGCCGACTGATCTTCGTAGTACTGGGTTTCGCGCTTGGCTTCCAGGGTCAACCTGGGATCGCCTTCGATGCGCTCCTGCACCGCTTTGAAGTCCTCTGTCCCTTTCAATTTGAAGACGATGGAAGAGTAGACGGGCCTGCGGAATGCTTGCATGAGCTGGTCCACATCGCCCCACATTTCCGAATTGAAGCCCGTCTCCCCGGCATCAAAGATGCCCACCACCTTCCATGACTGTGTCGCGAAGAAAATCTCTTCCCCCAGTCCCACATTCTTGAAACGCTTGGCCACACTCTGCCCCACCATGATTTCCGCGAGCCCCGGCCGCGGCAGGCGCCCGGCGATAAGCTTCACCTGGGGCCGCAGCGCCAGGGAAGCCTCGGAAATGCCCCGGATGACGACATTGGCGCGGCTCTCCGTCCCCCGTTTGACGAGGGTGATGAGCACTACCAGTTCTTTGGCCAGCAACCGCCTGCCGTCGGTTCCAATGGCGACTTCCGGCTGTGTTTCCACGATGGCCGCCTGGTCCCGCTCCACGCCGCTCTGGACCTCCGACCCGGAGCCGCGCCGAACGACGACGACATTTTCAAAGGAGCCCGTCTGCACCAGTGTCTTCCGAAGTCCCTCGGCCAGCATGACAATGGAAGCGAAAGCAAAGACCACGAGGGCCATTCCCGAAGCGGTGAGCACCGTCGTCAGGCGGCGTGTCAGCAGGTTTCGAAAGCTGTAGAAAAAGAGCAGACGCATTCAGGCGATTCTCCCGAGGCCCTCGGCAATGCGTACCGATACGGCGCGCGACATGGGGAAGACGGCAGCCACGCCTCCCACCGCCAACGAAGCAAGAATATCCAGGTAAATCGTTTCCCGGGCCACAATGAAGACTGGGAAAAAGTCTCCCACGGCTCGAGAAAAGACATGAGCGGCAGGAAAGGTGAGGAGGATTCCCAGGGCTCCCCCCAAACAGGAAATGACGAGGGATTCCCCTAGAATGAGACAGGCGATATATCCTCCCCCGAATCCCAGGGTCTTGAAGACGGCAAATTCGCTCATGCGTTCTCGCACAGACATGGCCATCGTGTTCGCCATCACCGCCAGGATGATGACGATCACCACGAAGGAGACCAGACGAATGGCCGTGATGATCGCCTGGCTCAGAGACACGAAGCTCATTTGAAAGGCCTTTTCCGTCTCGGTGAGGGTCTCGGCGAAGGAGTTTTTGAACAACCCGTCGATGGTGGCCGCAGTTTGCGCGACCAGGTCCGGATTGGCGACATCGACGACATAAAATCCCACCTGATCCGCTCGCCGGGGCAGGGTCTTCTTGATGGTTTCGTTGAGATAGTCCCAGTGGAAAAAGAACTGGTTCTCGTCGATGGTTGCATCCCGTCCCCGGTAAATGCCGCGGATAACGAACTCCCAGTTCCCGGGGAAAATAGTGCCCTTGAGGGGGATGCTGTCGCCGATTTTCCAATTGAAGCGCCTGGCCAGTTTGCGCCCCACGACACACGCCTTGCGGTCCCTGAAAAAGGACTCCGCCTGATCGGCGGGCAGTATGAATTCCGGGTAGAGGGCCATGTAGCTTCGGGCCTCCACGGCAAAGTTGGCGAAAAAGTTTCTTTCCGTGATGTAGACCCCCCCAAACCAGTTGCCATAGGAGAGCTGCTTCACTTCCTCGACACTGCGGATCTTTTCGCGATAGGAGAGGGGCAGGGAAAAAATCAGGGAGATGGAATTACGGATCACCAAACGGTTGGCCGCCGAAGCTTCGACGCCGGCATACCAGGCGCTGATGACGGTACGCAGCATACCGAAGGCGAGCACAGCCACGCAGATACCACAGATAGTAAGAGTCGTTCGGAGCTTGTGCCTAAACGCATTCCGAAAGAGTAGCTTCAGGAGCATCGGCGAGAATCCCTTTGTCCAGGTACTTCATGGAATGAGCCCTCCTGGCTGCACGCGGGTCATGAGTCACCATGATGATGGTCTTTCCCAGGTCATCGCTCAACCGGTCCATCAGCTTCAAAACCTCCTCGGCCGAAGCGCGGTCCAGGTCCCCCGTCGGTTCATCGGCCACCAGGAGGGTCGGATCCGTCACGATGGCCCGCGCAATGGCCACACGCTGTTGCTGCCCCCCGGACAGCTGCCTGGGATGGTGATCCATTCGATCCTGAAGGCTCACCAGCTGCAGCGCCATTTCTACATGGCGACGCCGTTCCCTTTTGGAGAGGCTGCTGAGAAGGAGGGGGAGCTCAACATTTTCAAAAGCCGTGAGGACGGGAATGAGGTTGTAAAACTGAAAAATGAATCCGACATTCCCCGCTCGCCATACGGCAAGCTCCGTCTCGGACAGGGCAGTGATCTCCATGCCCGCAACACGAATGCTTCCCCCGTCGGCATGGTCCAATCCTGCAATCAGGTTCAGCAGGGTGCTCTTTCCAGAGCCCGATGGTCCCATGAGGGCGAGGAACTCCCCTTCCTGGATGTCGAGAATGATATTCTGCAGCACCGGGATCGACTGGTTCCCACGCCGGTATGACTTGCTCAGATTGACGATTTCCACCAGAGGCGCTTTGTCTTCCATTCAACCTTTATCCTTCCAGAACACTGACCTTGGCGCCATCCTGAATTTTGCCGGGGTCCAGCACCACGCGCTCACCAACCTTCACGCCGTCCAGGATCTCCAGGTAGTCTCCCCATTGCCTGCCCACACGCACGACACGCCGATCCACCCGGTTTCCCTGTACCACGAGCACCGCCCTTTCGTCATGATCCGCGGTGACGGCCTGAGCCAGGACCGCCGTCATGGGCTGGTCCTCTCCGTCGGACACGGGACGGGACAGAAATGCCACTTTGGCGCTCATTTCGGGAAGAATGCGCGCATCCAGCTTTTCGAATGCGACTTTCACCATCACCGATGCCTTGCTTCGATCCGCCGTGGGGACAATCATGTGCACATGCCCCTTGAAACGGTCGTGGGGAACGGCATCCAGCTCGATTTCACAGGGCTGGCCGACCTGCGCCTGCTGGATATTGGATTCCGACACATCCGCTTCCACCTGGAGTGAATTCATGTCGGCAATGGTGACGACCGCGGCCTTCGCGTTGGCTGCGGCTCCCAGGGGCGTCACGATGTCCCCCACGTCGGCATCCTTGGTGAGTACGACTGCATCGAAGGGGGCCCGGATAGAAGCATACTCGACGGTGACCTGAGCTTCCTTAAAAGCCGCTTCACTGGCAAGGAGAGCAGCCTCTCCCCCCGCCACGGCCGCTACGGCCTTTTTGTAGCGTGCCTCGGCAGCATCGACGTCCAGCTCCGACACATAGCCCTTTGCCACGACCTTCTTCCTTCGCTCATAGGCCTGGCGGGCATCCACAAGCTCCGCTTCGGCCTGTTTCAGATTGAGGCGCGCCACTTCCACGTTGGCTTTGGCACGGTCCCGGGCAGACTGGGCGTCTTCGTTTTCCAAGCGGGCCACCAAGCCTCCCTTCTTCACCACACTCCCCTCTTCCACCCCAAGATAGACCAGCCGACCTGTGATTTTGCTCGCCAGGGCCGCCTTGCGCTGCGCCACGACATAGCCGCTCGCATTGAGGAGTGTGAAGGTCTGGGATGGATAGAGTCTCTGGACGTTCACCGCTCGAACATCCATGGCGGGAGTCAGCAGGCCATTGCGATAGAGAACGACGGCAACCGTGAGCAACAGAATGCCCATGATCAGGAGGATATAACGCTTCCTTCTGCCCTGGCGGGCGGGTACAGAAGATTTGTCGATCCGGAGCTTCGAAAGGTCTTCATCGGCCATACATGGAGGCTCCTCTTATTCAAGGATTTGAGTGCATGAGCGGGAAAAAAATCAAGACGCAAAGAGCGCGAAAGCAATATAATACCCGTGCAGGATCATGAACAGAAGAAATGGACTCACGATGTGCATTGTGATTGAGAGAATCGTTTCTATATTGGATCGAGTGGAACCGCACGAATATTTTGTGTCTGTTGTTCCGATTTGCCCCAAGACATATCCACCGAAACATGTAGCAGGAGGAAACAGTTCATGGAAACACACGAATGGAATCCGGGAGCGCTGCTGGAGCTTTCCGGTTATTATTGGAAGACCTGCGCCCTTCACGCCGGTGTGAAGCTCGAGGTCTTCACGGCCCTTGGAAGCGAAACCCTCGCCAGCAAGGCGTTGGCCGGGAGGATCGGAGCCGATGACCGAGCCCTTGCCATGCTCCTCAACGCCCTCACAGCCATGGGGCTTCTGACGAAAACCGGCGAAACTTATTCCAATACCGAAGCAGGCAAGAAATTTCTCGCCAAGGAATCCCCTCAGTACCTCGGCCATATCATCATGCACCACCACCACCTCATGTTTTCCTGGGCCGAGCTGGATCAGGGGGTCATGACAGGAAAGCCCGTGAGAAGCCGAGCCTCCTTCGCCGATGCCCAATGGCGGGAGAGCTTCCTTCTCGGCATGTTCAACATGGCCATGAACATTGCGCCCCAGCTGGCTCCCATCGTCGACATCAAGGTCAGAAAACATTTCCTCGATTTGGGGGGTGGGCCCGGGACCTACGCCATCCACTTTTGCATGCAGAATCCGGGTCTCAGGGCCACCATCTTCGATCTTCCCACCACGCGGCCCTTCGCAGAAAAGACCCTTGCCTCCTTCGGGATGACCGACCGAATCGCCTTCCAGGAGGGAAACTATCTGGAAGACGACATCACGGGCAGTTACGACGTAGCCTGGCTCTCTCACATCCTCCACGGCGAAGGCCCTGAAGACTGCCGGATGATCCTGAAGAATGCGGTCGCCGCCCTGGAGCCCGGCGGACTGATCATGGTTCATGAGTTCCTTCTGAACAACACCCTGGACGGCCCCATCTTCCCCGCTCTTTTTTCCCTCAACATGCTGCTGGGAACTCCCAGAGGCCAGGCCTATTCAGAACAGGACATCACGGACATGCTCGCGGAATGCGGCATCAGGGATATTCGACGCCTCTCCTTCAGGGGCCCCAACGATTCGGGGATCATCGCCGGCATCAAGTAGAAGGGAATGAAAACAAGACATGATACGCATACAGGAAATTTCCGTCAGGGAGTATCTCCGGGAGCTGGCTTCAGCCCGCCCGACACCCGGGGGAGGGAGCGCAGCAGCTTTCTGTGGGGCGTTGGGGGCGGCTTTGACGGCCATGGTGGCCGGTCTCACTGCCGGGGGGGAAAAATTCAGTGCAGTTCGCCCTCAAATGGAAGAGACCAGGAGGCGCGCAGACTCACTTGCGGAATTATTCCTTCGACTGGCCCAGGAGGATGCGGATTCCTATCTGAAGGTGTCGGCGGCATGGAATCTGCCGCAGGGCACCGAGGCACAGAAGAAAACCCGGGACGCTGCACTCCAGGAAGCCATGAAGGCCGCTACGCAGGTCCCCCTCGAAACCCTTCGGGCAGTGGAAAAACTGCTGAGGGAGACTGTGCGGGCCCTCCGGGACGGCAATCCCCATGCACAGGGAGATGCGGCTGCGGCCGCAGCCCTCGCCCACGCTGCGGCTATCACAGCGATCCAGAACATTCGCATCAACCTGGCCGGCATCCGCGAGGCCTCTTACGTGGCAGGCTGCGAGGAGGAATCCCGGAGCCTCATGCAGAAGATCGCAGCCCTCATGTCCGAGGCCAAGGACAAAATACCCGCCGACATACGCGCCGGGTAGACCGCCGAGGGATGCTGTCCGAACCCCGTGGTGGGTACGATGAAACGTTGGATCCACCCTGCGAGGGAGACCAAAATGTCCTGGAGGCTGGTACTTGACAGCGTCAGACTTTTCCTCCCTTCATGGGCTTGTCCTGGCCGCGTCCAGATAGGCCTTCAGACGGTTGCTCTTCTGGGCCTCCATCAGTTCCCGAAGCACAGCGGTGAGATCTTTCT
>DAIQOB010000073.1:0-9317 GCA_036788075.1 Syntrophobacteraceae bacterium | reverse complement strand
ACTCCCTTGTCTTTCAGGCGCCTCACGAGGGTTCGGTTCAGTGCCCGGGTGTTGAGCTCAGGATCGGCAGCTCCTTTCCACCGGACATTGAGAAGCTTACGTCCCTGCGCCAGGGCGGCCAGGGAATCAGCGCAGAGGACGACGCTGGAGCCAATTTCAAAAATGTGCTTTATGCCGGGGACTTTTTGTACAGCCGCCTTGTCGTAGGAGAAAAGGTTTGCTCCGTATGTGGTGGGGCGCACGATGGTGGCGAAGAGCATGTCCTGGACGTAGACGTCCATTCCGAACACCGCCGTTCCGTTGAGCTTATCGGGAGCGTCCAGGCGCTGTGTGGGAATTCCAAGCACTTTGAAGCGCTCCTCCTGCTTAACGGCAGGCTTTTGAGGCACGGGCATTCTGGAGGCTTCTTCACTGAGCTGGCCGTAGGTGAAGGTGCTGCCCGTCTTGTGAGAGCTCCTGACGATCCCCCTCGAGGCTTCACATGTTTCCGGGGGGACCTCCCACAGCCTGGCTGCAGCAAGAAGCAGCATTTCACGAGCTGCCGCACCCGCCAGCCGAAGAGCACCCTGCATGTGGACGACACTGGTGCTCCCCTCCGTCGCCTGAATCCGTGCAACGGGGTCCTGATAACGTTCCACCGCCGGGGCGATCTCGAAACGGATCTGCTTCCAGTCAGCTTCGAGCTCTTCTGCGACGAGCATGGGAAAGGTCGTGACGACTCCCTGGCCCATTTCCGATTTGTTCACATAGACCGTGACGAGGTTGTCCCGGGTGATCTGGAGCCAGATGCTGGGGCTGAATGCTTCAGTCCCTTTTACCGGGGGCTGGGCGGTGCAGACCCGATACCCCGAAGGTCCATAAAAAACGGCAAGCGCGAGCCCCGTCTGGGTCAGAGTTTTTTTTAAGAATTCACGGCGTGTTATGGCATCAGCCACGGCGGATTTGCTCCCGTTCCAGTAATGCTCTCCGGATGGCTCGAAAAATGCGCGGATAAGTTCCACAACGGCAGAGATTGCCGTTCATGGCCTCGCTGATTTCGGCGTCGCTGGGGTTGGGGTTCCTGTCGATGAAAGCGGCCGCCTGCATGATCTGCCCCGGTTGGCAGTACCCGCACTGAGGTACCTGCTCGGCTTCCCAGGCCAGTTTTACGGGATGATCATCCCGGAGTCCCTCGATGGTGGTGATGCGCTTGCCTTGGACTTTCCCGACAGGAATGAGGCACGATCGTTCCGGTTTTCCGTCAATGTGGACCGTGCAGGACCCGCAGTCTCCCGCCCCGCAGCCGTACTTGGTCCCCGTGAGCTTCAATTCTCCCCGCAGGACTGCCAGCAGCGGCACGTCCGGATTCACGTCCAGTTCGTAATGCTGTCCATTGACTTCCAGAGTGATCATCGAATGTTCGCCCGTATGTGAAAGCATTACCGCAGCTTCAGTGACCATTGCCTGTAAGGCGTCGAAAAACTCACTAAATATGACATAGGAGGCCCGAGAAGGAAATAGGTAAGGGATGAGTCCCTCGACCAAATGGATGACGGAAATCGAGGCAAACGTGAACCCTTGTTCTGTGAACTGTTAGTGTTTAAAGTAATTATGTAAATAATCGGTAATGAGCTGCTCTGTCTGTCAGGGGTTGGCTCAAACCGTAACGTGTTAAACTGGAAGAAAGGGTGGTACCACAATGAAAGCTGGAATGGTGTTTACAGGAACAGGTCCCATTCTGATCGTGACCGCCTGTGAGTCCTTCAATGATTCCAAAGTGATCCAGCAGCTCAACGCCAAAGGGATACACAAATTCATCGCCTATGAAGTCCCGATGGACCGGGTCAAGGAACGGTACGGGAAACAGTTTGCCGTGGCCATGGGCGATCTGAAACAGTCGGATGATTTGCGGGTGATCGACGAAGAAGGGTGGCGAGTATTTTACAACTTTCCTCTGGGAATGCTCAGCAGCCCAATATGCCACGAAGAGGCGACGGAGCTGCGAAAAGCGGCTTGAGATGGGCTTCGCTGGAGCTGTCTAAGATGAACCTTTGGACGCGGGGCGTGACATGCCCCGCGTTTTTTTGGATAAGGGGACTTTATCAGCGTTCCAGGAGGGCCGAATGGATTTCGTCCTGCATACCGGCGATCAAACCCAGAGGGTCGGCAGCCTGGCGGATGGGGCGGCCGATGACGACATAGTCCGCTCCATTGGAGAATGCCTGCCGCACATCCACGACACGTTTCTGATCGTCTTGCTGGTTCATGACCGGCCGGACGCCGGGGACAATGACAAGGAATTTCTCCCCCAGTTCGTTCCGCAGCCTGGGTGCCTCCAGGCCCGAGGAAACGACTCCGTCGCAGCCCAGTTCTAGAGCCCGACGGGCTCGCGAGAGGACCAGCTCTTCTGGGGAGCATTGGAAGCCCAGGTCGCGCAGATCGCCCTGGTCCAGGCTGGTCAGTACCGTAACGGCCAGGATCTTAACGTCGTGTTTGGCCGCCGCGGCCGCCCGCAGGATTGCGTCATTGCCGTGAACCGTCGTGAGGGAAATGCCCCGATTTCTCAGCTGCGCCACGGCTGAAGCAACGGTTTGAGGCACATCGAAAAATTTCAGGTCCACCATCACTTCCAGGTTGCGCTTCACTATCCAGTCGATGATTTCGAAGCCGCCCGCCAGAAAGAGCTGCAAACCTACCTTGAAAAATTTCAGCCGATCCTCGAGCTTCAAGACCCATTCCCGGGCCTCGTGGGGAGACTCTACATCCAGAGCAAAGATGATGCGCTTGTCCAGAGTGATGCCTTTGAGGGATGTCATCGACTGCACCGTACTTTCCTGCCCCGAAATACAGCTCAGGGCATGAGATAGAATGCCAGGGATTTTGGGATGTTGGGGTCGCAGTATTCCACTCCCACCCAGGTTTCCGTGAAGCGTTTCACCTCTGCGCTGAGGATGACCGGAGATTGATTGGCGTCATCAAGGGAAAACTCGATTTTGACGATATCGCCGGGTTGAAGGCCGTGGGGGCTGGTGAAGCTGATCCTCAAACCCGTGCGGGAAACATCCTCGACAAAAATCTGCTGGGAGGTTCCCGGGGAAATGACCTTCTTGCAGGTGCCGGGAATTTTGACCACTTTGCGATAGAATTTTCTCTTTTCAAAACTGACGAGGAAGCTGTGGCCGCAGGAGCATTTTACCTTGACGGGCTTGAATTGCTCGACGAATTTCGAAGCATCGATGGATCTTTCTTTGCCGCAATTGGGGCAGATGATCGTGGCCCAATTTTCCGAATTCGGGTAAATTTTTATGGCATCCAAAGATGAAAGCCTCCTGAAAGCCTGTAGTCCCTCCGTCCCTTCGCCCGTGAGGTGTCGGAGGACTCCTGCATTTCACTCGCGTTTTGCTGAAACTGTGGACGGTGCGGAAGAATTCTGCACCGCCAAGAACGTTCTAGATGCCGATAACAAACCCGTTCGCAATTTGCAACGATTTAATGGGTGGTAAACGCTGTTTTCAAAAAACCCTTTACCCCCACGGCGAGCGGAGGGCGATGGTTCTCCAATTCACGGTGCGGCAAAATATTTTCATTGCAAACAACCCAATGAATTTGGTAGTTTACTAGATTCCTAATATAAAATATAATCCTGACTAATAAGTAAAATGATGCGCGCGGGTGAAAGCGGAGGCGGAAAAGTCCGAATCTGGAAGAAATTGCAGAAGGTCCCTTTCTCCATCCCCGAAAAATGTTAAGGATGCAGCATTCGCCATGATCGTGCTATGTTTCGGTCACTGCTCGCAGGATCCTCCTGCGGACGGAGTGCGAGAGGAATGAGCGTTCAGGCACGGGCCATGCGCTGCCGGCAAAAATGGTTTCTGAGTGAGCAAAGGAGAAGTGAGTGCGATGTGTCGTTTATTCGCAGTGACCAGTGAGGAGCCTCGGTCCCCCATCATGGCGATTCAAGCCCTGGATGTCATGCGTGAGGGACATGATGGTTCGGGCGTCGGCCTTTACTTGAGTGATTTGGGTGGCCCCTTTGAGGAGCTCAAGGGCGCGCCCATCCTTTCGGGGATTTTCACCAATGAGGGATTGAAGCGCCTGGATCAGTTCATGATCAACATCGGTTTCATGACCAAGTACAAACTGTCCATCAAGATTCCCAAAAATCCACCTCCTGGAGTCCCCAAGCGCGATATGTACCTGATCCGCGCTTACGAATATCCTGAGACCTGGGAAGGTTTGAGCCAGGATGAGCTGGACTATCGGCTCATGATGATCCGCATCCAGCTCCGGCAGATGGGGGACGAGAAGCAGGACATGATCGTCTACAGCTTCTGGCCCGACTCCATCATGCTGAAGGAGCTGGGAGATCCCCTCACCGTTGCGGAGTTTCTCCGCCTGGACCGCGAGGAGCTGCAGGCCCGTGTCATCATGGCCCAGGGAAGGCAAAACACCAATTATGCCATCAACCTTTATGCCTGCCATCCCTTCTTCATTCAGGGCATCGCGTCCATGACCAACGGCGAAAATACGGCTTTCGTCCCCATCAGGGAATTTCTCTCGTCCCGAGGGTTTCCCGGGTACATCGGCTACAATTCCGACTCGGAGGTGTTTACCCACATTCTCCACTTCACCCTGAATCGACTGGGGTTGGGGCTGGAAGCCTACAAGCACATCATTACGCCCCTTCAGGACGCCGATCTGGATCAGCATCCCGACGGCGGGCTGCTGAAGCAGTTGAAACATTCCTGCCGACGTCTCATCATTGACGGTCCCAACTGCGTCATCGGATGTCTTCCGGACAAGACGGTGTTTATGGTCCAGGACCGCAAAAAGCTGCGCCCCGGCGTGGTGGGGGGAAGAGAAGGCCTCTTCGCCTTCTCTTCAGAAATATGCGGACTGGATGCCGCAATCCCCGATCGTGACAAGAGCAAAGACTTCCAACCCATGCACCTGGATACCGTCATCGTGCGCCCTGATCGTCAGGAGGTTAAAATATGCAATCAAATGGAGCCATTACCCCTTCCACACTGAGTGTCAAGGACCTGCCCTGGCAGATCCACTGGCAAAAGGATAAGTGCACACTGTGTGGTCGCTGCACGGCAGTCTGTCCTGTCCATGCCATTGAGCTGGGCGTCCACAGGAAGAGGTCCCTGCAAATTCCCGCGCTGGGGGAGATCGGACTCAACAAGACCGCTCCTTCCAACGTGTATGAGGTCTACCACGGCGTTCGCCAGAGAACGGATCCTGCCTACGCCTGTGTGGGATGTGCCACCTGTTCCCTCGTCTGCCCCAACGACTGCATCATGCCGGTGCGTTCCGACGAGATGGACAAGTTCCGCTTTCACCTCAACCGTGGCGGACAGCCCCGAAACCGAGGCGGCCGCAGGAATGTCCCCGATACGGCCCAGGGCGGCGTCCTGGATCGCATCAAGTTCACGCGTATCTCCATGCTGACGGACCCCGCGCTGGATGCGGGACGTCACGAATTTGAACTGCGCACGCTTCTGGGGAGGATTCTGCCGCCCGAAGAAAACCTCAAGCTCTATCAGCAGCAGGGGTGGATTCCCCCTGTACGGGAAGTCTACCCCCTGATGATCGGGAGCATGTCCTTCGGGGCGCTCTCCCCAAACATGTGGGAAGGGCTCCAGATGGGAGTGGCCTATCTCAACGAGGAGATGGGCATGCCCGTCCGCATGGCCACCGGGGAAGGGGGGTGCCCGCCGCGTCTCTTGCGTTCCCGGTTCCTCAAATATGTTATCCTGCAGATCGCCAGCGGTTACTTCGGCTGGGACGAAATCATCCACGCCCTGCCTGAGATGAAGGAAGACCCCTGCGCCATCGAAATCAAGTACGGCCAGGGGGCCAAGCCGGGCGACGGCGGATTGCTCATGTGGTACAAGGTGAACA
The DNA here is from genome assembly GCA_036788075.1 of Syntrophobacteraceae bacterium. Classification (GTDB taxonomy): domain Bacteria; phylum Desulfobacterota; class Syntrophobacteria; order Syntrophobacterales; family Syntrophobacteraceae; genus Desulforhabdus. Next base: position 3,431 of record DAIQOB010000073.1, on the reverse strand, counting down.
AGCTCATTGCGGCCATCCGCGGTGTTCCGCCGCGCGTCAGCCTGCCGAGCCCTCCCACCCACCAGACCCAGTATTCCATCGAGGAATCCGTGGCCAAAATGATCCAGTCCATGTACATGGCCTGGGGCTTCAGAGTGCCCGTCTACCCCAAGATTTCCGCCAGTTCCACGTCTCTTGCGGTTTTGAACAACCTGACGCGAAACCCCTACGCCGCGGGATTGGGGATCGACGGTGAGGACGGGGGAACGGGAGCCGCATACACGGTGTCCATGGACCACATGGGGCATCCCATCGCCAGCAGCATTCGCGACTGCTATCTGAACCTGGTCAAGCTGGGCAAGCAGAATGAAATTCCCCTCATCGCCGGCGGGGGCATCGGCAAGAACGGGAAGCTGGCGGCCAACGCCGCGGCCCTCATCATGCTGGGTGCCAGTGCGGTTCAGTCGGGCAAATACATCATGCAGGCGGCCGCCGGATGTGTGGGCTCGGAAGCCGACCGGTGCAACATCTGCAACATCGGCCTCTGCCCCAAGGGTATCACTTCCCAGGATCCGCGGCTTTATCGCCGGTTGGATCCCGAAAAAGTGGCCGAGCGCGTGGTGGATGTGTTCGTCAGCTTTGATGTGGAGCTCAAGAAGATCATGGCGCCGCTGGGCCGCTCGACTTCGCTTCCCATTGGAATGTCCGACGCTTTGGCGATCAGCGAGAAGGCTGCAGCCGATCGTCTTCAGATCAGTTACGTGGTGTAGCCCACAGCGCATGGCTGACGGTTCGCCATGGGGGGACCCCTGGGAACCGTGAAGACATGGGCTGCCAGTGGATATGGAGAATTTCTTATGGACAGTCAGCGAGTTTTTCGGATTTCCGGCATGGAAGACGGCCATCGCATTGAATCGCGCATCCTGGAAGAGCGCATTCAAAATGCGGTGGCGGAAGGACGCCGGAATCTGGAGGTGGAGGCCTACGGGCAGCACGGCATCGGCGGGCGGCTGTGGAAGGCCGGTGAGGAAAAGGTTTACGTCAGGATCAAAGGTTCTTCCGGGCAGCGGGTGGGGTCTCTGGGATTTCCCAACACGCTCATCGAACTGGAGGGACCCGGTTCGGACGACGTGGGTTGGTTGAATGCCGGCGCCGATATCATCGTCCACGGCAATGCCGGCAACGGTACGGCCAACGGCATGGCCCAGGGAAAGGTTTTTGTGGCGGGAAATATCGGCGCCCGGGGCATGACCATGACCAAACGGAACCCGCGTTTCGAACCTCCGGAGCTCTGGGTACTGGGCTCGGTGGGCGATTACTTTGCCGAGTTCATGGCGGGCGGGATCGCCGTGGTATGCGGATACAACCCGCAGGTGCCGGAAAACGTTCTTGGATATCGTCCCTGCGTGGGAATGGTGGGCGGTAGAATCTACTTTCGCGGTCCCATCAAGGGGTACAGCCAGGCCGACGCCAAGATGATCCCCATTTCCGATGAAGATTGGGAGTGGCTGGTCAAAAACCTCGAAACGTATCTCGAAGCCATCGGGCGCAGCAACCTCCTGTCCGAGCTTTCGCAGCGTACGGAATGGCAGCTCATCGCGGCCCGAAGCGCCCAGGAGAAATTTTCCAAACCCAGAAGCTCCATGTCCGAATTTCGCAGGAACGTTTGGGACCAGGAGCTGGGCAAGGGAGGATTGATCGGAGATTTGACCGATCTGGACCGGAGCCCCATCCCCATCATTACTCACGCGGAACTGCGGCGCTACGTCCCCGTCTGGGAAAACCGCAAGTATGCGGCTCCCTGTGAAGCGAGCTGCCCTACGGGCATTCCCGTGCAGGAGCGCTGGCGTCTCGTGCGCGAGGGCCGTGTGGACGAGGCCGTGGACCTGGCCCTCAGTTATACCCCGTTTCCCGCCACGGTGTGCGGATACCTCTGCCCCAACATTTGCATGCAGTCCTGCACGCGCCAGACGGTGCTGATGCCTTCAGTGGACGTCACTCAATTGGGAAAAGCCAGTGTGAAGGCAAAGGTGCCCGAGCTTCCTCCCCTTTCAGGGAAACGCATGGCGATCATCGGCGGGGGGCCTGCGGGCATTTCCGTAGCCTGGCAGCTCCGTCAGAAGGGGCATGAAGCGGTCATTTACGACATGAGCGAAAAGCTCGGCGGTAAGATTTCCGCTGTGATCCCGGGATCACGCATTCCCCGGGAGGTTCTCGATGCAGAACTGGAGCGCATCCGCCAGGTGCTTCCCCATGTCCATCTGCAGCAGCGGCTGACTCAGAAGGACCTGGAGGGGCTGAAGGCGGATTACGACTTCATCGTCATCGCCGTGGGGGCGCAGCAGCCCCGGGTCATTCCCATGCCCGGTAAGGAGCGCCTGATTCCGGCCCTGGACTTCCTGCGTCAGGCCAAGTCGGCGCAGGCTCAGGTGGGCAAGAAAGTCATCATCATCGGTGCGGGCAACGTGGGATGCGATGTGGCCACGGAAGCTCACCGCCTGGGAGCCGAGGACATCACGCTCGTGGACATCCAGCCCCCCCTGTCTTTCGGCAAGGAGCGTATGGCGGCCGAGGCCATCGGGGCCAAGTTCCGCTATCCCTGCTTCAGCAAAGCCGTCACGGAAGAGGGACTGGAGCTGAATACGGGGGAGGTGATACCCGCCGACACGGTCATCATTTCCATCGGTGACGTGCCGGATTTGAGCTTCCTTCCGGAAGACGTCCGGGTGGAGCGTGGATTCATCAAGGTCAATGAAATCAACCAGACGACGGACCCCCAGATTTTCGCTATCGGTGACGCCGTAAAGCAGGGACTGCTCACCGATGCCATCGGGGCGGGCCGCAAAACGGCTCAGTTCATCGCTGAAATCCTGGAAGGCAAGCGCCCCAAGGGAGACGCGCGGCAGATGATCCCCTACGCGAGGGTCAAGCTGGAATATTTCGATCCCCGCCTCCTGAGCTTCGATGGGGTGAACAGCTGCGCATCCCAGTGCTCGTCGTGCGGAGCGTGCCGCGACTGCGGTATATGCGTGGCCATCTGTCCCCAGACGGCCATTTCACGCAAGGAAGCTCCCAGCTCGCGGGATGGATTCGAAATGGTGGTGGACCCCGATCGGTGTATCGGGTGCGGCTTTTGCGGAGGGGCCTGCCCCTGCGGCATCTGGGACCTGGTGGAAAACGATCCCCTGGATTGATGCGCCTAACGCGTCTGGGCGCCGGTGTCTAAGTGTTTGTGTGAAAGTCCCCAATCATCACCCCCGCATGTTTCGGGCGGGGGTAGGGCAGTCAGCGCCCGTCGTCATTCTCGCCTGAACCTGCTGCAGAAATGGCGATGGGCGGATGCCCTGAAGGGGTGACAAATGACTGCCTTTTGCCTTAAAGCTTCGGGTCAAGCATTGCACGGACTACTTCTGCCAGGTCTTTCATGGCGACAGGCTTCATGAGAAATCCCT
>DAIQOB010000072.1:0-9320 GCA_036788075.1 Syntrophobacteraceae bacterium | reverse complement strand
GGAGCGGCTTCCAGCCGCGACATGAGTCGGTCGCGGCTGGAAGCCGCTCCTACAAAGAGCATGGAACGATCTGAAAATGTAACTTCTTAACCGAAACGAGTATAGATCCGGAGTCCCTTTTATGACAGAATCGGGTGTGGGGGTTTCCCTTCGTTGGAATCAATGGCTTCTGGGAATGCCCTTGGTCTTGCTGCCGCTTCTCCTGGGAGGAGCGCGCCCCTGGATCTGGAGCCTGGTAGCTGCTTTTTTCCTCCTGGGATGCCTTGTGCCAACATGGAAGGATGACTCGTTCATCCTCTCCCGTGTTTTTGAAAACAGGTGGAGCCTCCTCATCGCCTTCCTTTTTCTCTATCCCTTCCTGCAATGGGTACCTCTGCCGACCCAGTGGATCGACTGGCTGGATCCCGAACGAGCGGAGTGGCTGCAGCGCTCCAGCATCGTGACTCGGACGGAAAATGGAACGGCCTCCCTCACCTACATGCCCCTCATCACGCTCGTTTCATGGTTCTGGTGGATCTTCCTGGCGGCTTACGCTCTACTGCTCCGCAGAGTGATCCAGGCAGAAGAAGGCCTTGGCTGGCTGTTTTACATCCTCTATGGCGTTGCAGCCTTCGAAGCGTTCTACGGGTTGCTCCAGGTCCTGATTCCCAGCCTGGGTGTACTCTGGGAGGCAGCCGGCACGGGAAACGCCCGTGGAACCTTCGTCAACCGGAACCATTACGCCAATTTCCTCGGAATGATCTGGCCTCTTCTCCTGGCCCACCTGCTGGCCCTGAAGCCGGGGGGGAGCATCCAGCACCGGAACAGGTCCTACCAGGAGAAGGAGCGCAGAAATCAAACAACGCAGCAGCAAGCATTCCTTGCAGTTCTCATCGGACTGGTCCTCCTCGCCCTCTTCTTTTCGGCTTCTCGCGGAGGGATCATCAGCTCCCTCGTCGCCCTCACCGTTTTTATCACGTTTTCAGGGAAAAACAGGGGCAGCACGACCTTTTTCCTGGCAGCCTGCTGGCTGGTGATGCTGACCTACGGCAGCATCATCGGTTTTGACGAAATCCTGGCGCGCTTTGACATCATGGAAAAATCCGCCCCGGGTCGCTTCAAAATCTGGGAAGACACCCGGCGGTTGATAGGCGACCACCTGTGGACGGGAACGGGACTCGGGACCTACGAATCGGTGATTCGCCTCTACCAGTCGCACCTCACGGATCAACTCCAGATCGGCCATGCCCATAACGATTACCTGGAGCTCATGGCTGAACTGGGGATACCGGCAGCCGGAGGCATCATTCTCCTGGCGTGGGCCTACTGGTGGAGAACCGCTTACAGCCTGGTGGGGCAACGGAAGGGCTGGGGCTCATTCGGCTCGAAAGCCGTCACTGCTCATGAGGATTCAGGAGGGCGCCGTCGAGTCGCTGCAGGTCTGTTCGACGAAGATCGACTGCTGCGGGCGGGAGCACTGGCAGGGAGCGCGGCATTCCTCTGCCACAGCTGGGTGGAGTTCAACTGGCAAATGCCGGCCAATCAAATGACCTTCATCATGCTATTGGTGCTGATGAAGGAGAAGCAGGAGCTCACCGCAGGGCGTACCTGGCTATGAATTTTTCCAGGAGAGACCGCTGGTGCTGAGAAAGCTCCAGAAATTGGACGCCGCAGCGTCGCATGTCCGGAACGGACAGGAGGATTTTTTTCTCCACCTCGATGTCGTAGATGATGCGACAAGGCACGTTGTCCAGTTTCAGCTCATCATCACGATATCCGAAAAGCTGCAGTTCCTTCACTCCCTGCGTCCGGACATCCTGGGCGATGTAACGGAAGGAAATCCCTCGCTCGTTGATGTCAATGACCTGCCCCAGATGCGTAACAGCCGGCAGGTCCGGTGAAATAAAAGAAACAAGAGCTTTTTCATCTCCCCAGAATCTCTTTTGCTTCCTCTTGGAAAACAGGTTCAAGTGTTTAAAAAGCCCTCGCATTGCTATCTCTCCGTATTTCCGCCGCACCTGGATTGAAACTCCCACCTTGTTGATTTGACGCCGCCCCGGTGAAAACCGGCCTCCAGACAAGATCCGCCCCTTATCTTTCGACCCACCGGATTAAAATCTTTAGCTTTTTTGAAGTACCAGCAGCTGCCGGCGCAACGCACTGAAAACACGCTCGACAATAATAGTTTAAACACTAAAAGTTTTCAAATGGTTGTCTTCAGAGGGATTGTAGGATCCATCGCGCGGGAGAGCAATTTGAAATAAAAGTGAGGGGAAGGGAATCGAAGCAGGTTTGACTTCCGAGCAGACGAATTTCTAGACAGCCTCTCAGAGGGCAGGAGATTCAACGGAAGGAATAGTCGAGTCGCTTCACTTTGAGGTCATGGCCGCGCCGGGCCAATATCATCTGCATTTCTCCCTTGGTATCCATGGGGGATTCGCCCGCCAGCTTTACTTCGAGACGAAAATCGGCGTCAATTTTGATGTGTTCCTTATGGACGCTCCACCCTGACAGTTGGATGGTGTAATCGATGTGCTCGGCCTTCTGAAAATTTTCCACGTAGAGGGTGCGAAGATTTTTCAACGGCTCACCGTTTTCCGTGGCCTCGGGGTCGAAGAGATTAAAAAAGGTCTTTGTATTTCGACTCTTGTAGGCCTTTACATAGCTCTTCAGGAAAACCTCCAGCGTACGGTTCATCTCCTCCACCGATAAAATCGCCGAGCCAGGCAACTCCTCCTTGCCGGCACTCGCCGCCGGAGCGTCTCCGGATTTTTCGGCCTGGGGATCGACGGCAGATTCCGTGCTCTTCACGGCCTGTCCCTCGAACGCCCTCTTCGAGAGGCCTCCCGAAGATCTTTCCACGGGCGTGATGACGGCACTTCCAGAGGACTCCGTGGGAGCTTTCTCGGACTTCTCGGCGATGCCGGCCTTCGTCCTCCCACTGCCTGTGTTTGCCTCTCTCCCCCCGGCAGGCTCTTCTTTGACGGGTTTCCCACTTTCCGGACGGGATGATGGCGCTCGATCGACTTTGAGAGGAGGCGCCGCCGGAACCTGAAGCGCCGCCTCTTTTTCAGGTGCTTTGGAAGCTTTCGTGCTCTCCGGGGAAGACCGTTCCAAAGCAGGCAGACTCGCCACATGGTCGGCACTGGGATCAGGATGGTCCGCCACCTGCGGGATGCCCGGGTTGTCGGAATGGTTTTGGGCGACCACGACGGGATGAGTGCTGCCGGTGGGTGCTTCGGGAGCCCTCTGCAGTTTCGCACGGGGACCGAATCGGCGCCCCACCTCCAGCAGGCAGTTCAAGAGCGGCATGGGCAACGGCGAAGACTCGAGGTTCTTTTTTTCCCCTACACTCTTCATTTTCAGGTGCTCCCACGGAATGTATTTCTCCTGCCCCGCAGGGTCATGGGTGAGCGGAGGATACGCCATGCCGCCGACGGACACACGATTGTCGCTTCTCCCATGGTAGTACCGTGAAGTCTGCCAGGTTTGAAAGTCCACCAGGAAGGACAGGAAAACGAGAAACAGGACAAAGAGAGCAATGGGCCAGGCGCGGTGGAGCTTGTTCCATTGCCACTGGGGGGCCTTGGCTTCGCGCTCCGCGACGGGAAGCGGTTCTATCCAGGTGGGAGCGACAAGGCTGTCATCATATTTTTGCTTGGTTTCAACACTGGATAGAATTCGATAAGCTCGGTGCAGTTTTCTGAATCGCTCTCCTGCATCGGGGTCCTGTGGGTTCCTGTCCGGGTGGCACGCAAAACTGAGACGCCTGAAAGCCGCCTTGATCTCCAAAATGCCCGCCCCGTTGTCGAGCCCCAAAATCCCATAATAATCCTCCTGAGACTGGGGCGCTGACAGATTCAAGGCATGGGCCACTTTTCCGAGGCGCTCCTGAAAGATTTCAGGGGGCAAAAGACAAGCGTCGCACAACTGCCGAACCTGCTGGTCGAGGAAAGCTCCCCCGCCCGTTCCCTCGGCATAGAAATCCCGTGTTGTTTTCAGGAGATCCGCGTCGGCAGCCACACGAGCAATGAGCAGGTGCAGGTTTTTTTCGGCGGCAACCAGCTTGATGAGACTTCGCAATGACTTACGCTGCATAGTCCACTTGAAGCACCCTGTCATGAAGCTGAGAAATCATCCGGCTTTTCTCCCTCGCCCAATGCCAAGCCCCCCATTCCATGAGAACGGGAGTTCCCTCATTCCATTACGACCGCGTCGAGCCAGTAGTCCCCTGCCAGTTTGCTGTCAAATTTCAGACTTTCCTTCCGTACAACCTGGAGAAGTACCGCCTCACAACCCTGAGGAACGGCGAATTCCAGCTCACTCCTGCGCCAGGGCACTGTGCCCAGCAGCGGCTCGCTCTGGACGTTGAGGCCGCTGCATCCATACCCGCTCACCTGCAGGAAGATGCCCTGATCCGTCGTGAGATTCCGGCCTTTCTCAGCAAACCTCAAGCGACAGGTTTGCCCCGCCTCGACGGGAACGATTTGGGACAAGTGACGAAAGGCTATGTTTTGCGTGCCTCTAAAATGCAGGTGTAAACAGGACGTTCCAGAATAAGGGGCTTCCATGGATCGTTCCACCACCGCCTCGGGACAGGCGCTACGACGCCATCCGAAAGCGGTATTGAGAGGCTCCCACTGGAATTCTCCGTCGTGTATTGCCGCGCTGCCCTGTCCGACATAGGTTTTCCAAACACTCTTCGCCATAGCGAGTTTTTTATGTCCCAGCAGGAATTGACAGAACTGGAGCTTGAGCTTCGAATCCAGGGCATCGGAATCTTTTTCCATGGCTTGCCACAGGGAGAGAGCCACATCGACTTCATTGGCCCGCATGAGCTGCCTCAGAAATACGGGATAGCTTTCTTTCTCCAGGTGGGGAAGCACGGAAGCCCAGTCGCCATAGAACTGCCGGGACAGATAGGACGCCTCTTCCAAGCGGTGCGGCAGGCGATTGAAGATAAAATTCATACAGGATGCGAAGCGCTCTTCATCGTGCATGTCGTTGGCCAGAAGGAATTCCTGCCATTTCCAGGTGCTCACCCGGGAAAGCAATGGGGCCAGAAGGTCCAGGACTTCCCGAGCTTCTCTCTCATTCCCACGCTCCGCTTCACTCCTGGCCAGATCAAACCAGGCATCCACCTGCAGGGGCAGGATGGAAACAGCCTTCCTGAAGCATTCTCCCGCACTGCGGCTGTCCAGATTCTCATAGTAGGCTGCATGCCCCCTCAAAACCCAACTTTCAGGAAAGAAGTCAGCAAGTGCGCACGATTTCTGAAACGCCAAATCCATGACATCAATTCTGTGGCTGCAAATGCCGTAGCCCAACAGGCTGAAGGCAACCCCCAGCAACACAATGCTCAGTGCTGTTCTGCCCAGAATTCCCCGCATGGCTTCACTGGACCACCGCGGTTTCTTCGGGAATTGCATCGGGGGAAGTCCCGTAGGCAGTATGATAATAGTTGTAATATTTATAGTATTTTGAATAATATCCGCCGAAATGATGACTCCGGTTGAGCTTGTTGACGATGCAGCCCAGGAGATTGCCCCGGACATTCAGGAGACTCCTGCGGAAGATCCTCAACGCTTCACGATGGGTCTCACCGAGGGTGCTGACCAGAATGACCCCATTGACATAGTTTCCCAGCACCAGCACGTCCGCAAAGCCTGCGGCAGGGGGGGCATCGACTATCACCCGGTCGAAGTGCTTGCTCAGCATTTCCATCACCATTTTCATGCGGTTGGAGGCGAGGAGCTCTGCAGGGTTGGGGGGGATCGGGCCTGCAGAGATGAAGAACAGATTGGGTATGTCAGTTTTTTGAATCACTTCTTCCAGCTTACACATTCCGCTGAGGAGTTGGCTCAATCCCTTGCGCTTGTTCAAGCCGGAGCTGATTCCGTTTCCGTTTCCATTGCCGTTCGCCCTTCCGTTTCCATTCCCATTGTGCGAGAAAATCCTGTGCAGGCGGGGCTTTCGGAGGTCCGCATCGATGATGACAACCTTCTCTTCAGAAGCGGCAAAGGCCTGAGAGATGTTGGAAGAAATGGTACTCTTACCCTGGCTGGCACTCGTGCTCGTGATGAGAAGACTCTTTGGGGGATCGTCCATGGCTGCAGAAAGCTGAATGCCGACCTTCGCCGTGCGGATGGCTTCGGAAAAGCTCGCTCTCGGCTTCAACCGTACCAGCGAGTCCAGGTCCTTCAACTCCTCGGAATCCGCCACGGGAAGGACTCCCAGGACCGGGATCCTGAAGCGTTCGGAAATCTCTTCCACGCGCTTCACCGTATTGTCGAGGTATTCCATGAAAAAGGCGATACCGATGCCTCCCATGAGCCCCACGACGATGGCCAACAGAAGGTTCAGGCGCACGTTGGGCTTGAAAGGCCTCAGCGGCAGGGTGGCGTAATCCACCACCTGTACATTCCCCAGCTCGATTCCGACGTTGGCATCGATCTCCTTGCCACGCTCCAGGAGGCTCTGGTGGATGAGCTTGCTCGTTTCCACTTCCCGTTCGAGCACCTTGTACTGTGTGGCTCGGTTGTTGAGCTCCAGCGCCAGGTCCTTCTTCTTCTCGGCGTCCTTCCTGAGAGCGTCTTCCCTCTTCACGAGTGTGGCATACTCGTTCTTGATGGAATCCAACATCCGCTGCTCTTCTCTGCTGAGGCGGCTCTCGATGTCGTTCATCTTCGCCTTGAGGTTTTTCAGCCTGGGGTAGTCGTCCTTGAAGACGGTGGATAGCTCCTGGTATTCCCCCACCAGTTTGACGTGCTCTTCTTTCAGGTTCTGGATGAGCTTGTTTTCCAGCACGACAGGCATGGAAGCGATATTATCCCGCTGCGCATGGTTGAAGAGGGCCTCTTTATTGATGCGCTCGGTTTCGGCGACAGCCAGCGCCTTGTTGGTTTCTTCCAGCTGACGATAGATGAGATTGAGATTGGAATCGAGAGAAACAATGCCGGCTTTCTGAGCGAAGCTGTTGAGGTTATTTTCGGCTTTTTCCAGGTTGATGCGGGCCACCTCCAGCTGTTTTTCCAGCTGCTGCTTGGCGGAGCTGGCCCCATCGATTCTTTTGTCCATCTGCCAGGAGATGAATTCCTGGATCTGCGCATTGACGATGTCCCTGGCCAGGGCTGCATCCGTGGACTGGAACTCGAGGGAAATCAGGGTCGTATCCCGTTCGGGCGTAACCTGCAGGCTGTCGGCGAAGAGCCGCTCCACGGCACTCTCCACCTGCAGGCGGGCCAATTCAGGATTCAGCTCTTCGTCCCCCTTGAACGGGAGCCACGCTTTGACACTGCGCTTCCACGTCTGGAACCAGCCTTCTTCCTCGCCGTCCTTTTCGACGGCTGGATTGAAGACGGGGTTTCGGTCCAGATTGAGATGCGCAATGACCCGACGCGCCAGGGATTCACTTTGCAGGAGCTTCACCTGGGTCTGAATGAATTCTCTCGTTTGCATCTGGTTGGCGACGACATCTTCGAACTTCGTCACGCGCGGCCCCTGCACATTGAGCTGCAGCCTCCCTCCGGCTTTGAAAACGGGCTTCATGCTCAGGCTCACCACCAGCGTCGTCACGAAAACCCCCAGGAGCACCGTCAGGATCAGCCACTTGTGCCGCAGCATCACCTCCAGATAATCTCGCAAATCGGCCGAATCATCGTAGTCGGAAATGACTTCACGCACTTCCGTAGAGGGCAGTTGAGATCCCGAAAGGGGAACCGGGAAATCTTTGACAGGGGGCGATTCGATTTCAGGTTGCATGTCGCTACTCCGTGGTTTCCTCAAATACTTTGACTGTTCTTCATGAGACTTTGGGTTCTCAAACCATGTTTACCGTATGTCGTGGTGGAATGAGGGAATTGGCAATCCAGGCGCTTTTGGCCTTCCTTCACTTGCTGAGAGCAGTCTTTGCAAATTCCAATCCATATGCGCCGGAGACGCTAAAGAAAATCTTCCTCTGCCGGACGTCCCGTGCGCCTCTACAGGCATTTCACGGCCGGCTCGCATGAACACAGAGAAGGATTCGACAATTTCTTGACTCAACTCCCGCCCCCAAAGTCATCGTCTTGTCTGCCACCTGCTGAGGGCAATGGTGTTGACTTAACGTCACCCCGGTGAAAACCGGGGTCCAGAATGTCTTCATTTTCCTGGATTCCGGCTTTCGCCGGAATGACGGAAGTTGGTTAAGTCAACAACATTGCCTGCTGAGGAACCCCATAAGATGCCATCGTCCTTTCCAGGGCACATTTTTTGTATAGAGTTTCTGGAGTTTTCTCAGTTCAAAGGAGGGTTCGAATCCAAAACAGAAAGGAGGTGTTCTGCAAACATGAAAAGAATGTCCAAAATGTGCATCGTAAGTCTTGCGGCTTTGTTTGTGGCCCAGCCCATGCTGGCCACGGCAGGAAGTTCGGCACGGCTTATTCCTGCAGGCTCCGTACGTGTCATGGACAACGGCAAGGAAGTCAACAATTTCAAATCTGAAATGCCCATGCCGCAAGGTCTGACGATGGCCGTAAACGGAAAGTGCATCGTGCAGTCGCAAAGCCTGCAGCTGGTGGCCCAGGATCAGGCGGTTTTCGCTCTCAACGAAGCCGAGAGCCGCTACGACCTCACCATCAAGAGCGGCCGGGTGGATTTTGCCATGCGCCCCGAGGCCAAACCCGTTTCCTTTCACACCCCCCACGACCTCATCCAGTCCGAACAGGCCATTGTGCCTGCGGGCAATGCTGGATTGGTGAGAGGTTTTGTCACGGTATCGGAAGAGAAGACGGAGCTGTCCATTCAGGAAGGCGCCCTGCAGGTGATGAGCAGCGACGGCACGCAACTGGTCCAGCCCGGCCATTCCATCGTTCTGGCTCAGGCCAGGCTGGGGAGCACGGCTCCGGCCACGGGGGCAACAAAGGGCATGGTGAAGCCTGCTCTGACAGCCGGAACCAGCGGAGGTGCTCTCACCACCAAGGGGATGGTCATAGGTGGTGCCGGTGCTCTATCCATCATTGGAGCGGGTGTTGGTTTTGCCACATCCAACAGCCATGCCAGCGAGAATGGCTTAGCGCACCGCTGGCGGCACGGGCAATCACCCTTCGTCAGTCCCAATTAGCCCCAATGTAGTGTGTCCGATTTCCAAGCAACGAATGCATTGCTGAATTCGGCATGGGCGGCGCTTTTGCCCCGATGGAACAGCGCCGCCGTCTTATCCTTTACAAGAGGTGAATCATCTCCCCATGAACATCCGGATCAAATCATTTCATCCAGCCGAAAATTTCTTCCAGCGACTCCTCTGGGTGGGGATCACCCTGCTGATGGCCGGGTGCGCCGGCGGCGGCAGCGGACCTAGACCC
>DAIQOB010000071.1:2881-9367 GCA_036788075.1 Syntrophobacteraceae bacterium | reverse complement strand
GCGAAGGCAATCAAGAATTAGGCCGGCCGCTCCCGGGGAGAGGCCGGGGAGCAAGCTCGCATCCGTCGTCAGCGTTCAGCCGGCAAGGATCAGGAGTTTGTCTTCCCCTCAAAGTAATCGCGGATGGACTTCACCAGGGCATCGATGGTGTATTCCGAGGGCATGATATGAGTGTCAAGTCCATGCTCCCGGGCCGTTTCAGCCGTAATGGGGCCGATGCAGGCGATGGCCGACTTCCTGAGGAGAGGCAGAATCTCGTTTTTGTCGAACAGGCTGAAAAAGTTGCTGACCGTCGATGAGGAGGTAAAGGTCACGCAGTCAATTCCCCCCTCGTGCAGGTGCTGAAGGATTTCCCGGCTGCCATGTTGGGGTAGGACGGTCTGATAGGCCGGAACGACGTCCACATGCGCCCCTTTTTTACGGAGTGTATCGGGCAAAATATCGCGCGCCACCAGCGCCCTCGGCATAAGGAAGCGTTTACCTGCGACGTTTTCCCCGGCAAGCCCCTCCAAAACCGATTCAGCGCGGTATTCCGAGGGAACGAGGTCGGGGCGCAACCCGAACCCTTCCAGGGCTTCGGAGGTCTTGGGGCCGATTGTCGCCAGCCGAAGACCGCTCAAGGCCCGCGCATCTTTCCCCGCGGCGCGGAGACGCTCCATGAAGAACTTGACTCCGTTCACACTGGTGAAGATCACCCAATCGTAGGTGGAGAGCCCGGCCAGGGCGTTGTCCAGAGGCTCCCAGGAATCCGGCGGCTGAATTTCGATGGTGGGAAATCCAATGCAGTGCGCCCCCAATTGACTCAAGACCGCCTTGAAACCGCTGGCCTGCTCGCGCGCCCGTGTCACGACCACACGCCGCCCGAAAAGCGGTCGGTTTTCAAACCAGTTCAGCTCTTTCCTGAGCCCCACCACGCCCCCTACCACGGTGATGGCGGGGGGCTTCAATCCCGCCGTACGGACTTCATCCACGATGGTGGCCAGGGTCCCCGTCACGGTCTTTTGATCGGGCGTCGTTCCCCAGCGGATGACCGCGACGGGAGTTTCCGGAGCGCGGCCATAGTCCACGAGATTCCGGCAGATTTGGGGGAGATTTTTTACACCCATGAAGAAGACCAGGGTTCCCACCCCGGTTGCAAGCTTATCCCAGGCGATTTTGGAATCGTCGGCGTCCTCGCGCTCATGACCGGTGACAAAGGCCATACTGGCGGTATGATCACGATGGGAGAGGGGAATACCGGCATAGGCCGGCACCGCGACGGCTGCCGTCACGCCCGGGACGACCTCGAAGGGGATACCGGCCGCCACCAGCATCTGAGCCTCTTCACCGCCCCGCCCGAACACGAAGGGATCCCCCCCTTTCAGGCGCACGACAACATGCTGCTTTCCTTTTTCCACCAGAAGGTCATTGATGCCGTCCTGACCGAGGGTGTGGTCCCCCCCTTTTTTGCCCACATAGATCTTCTCGGCTTCGGGGGGAGCATATTTGAGAAACTCCTGATTGGCCAGGTAGTCATAAATGACGACTTCAGCCTGCTCCAAAAGCTCCTTGGCCCTCAATGTCAAAAGACCCGGATCTCCGGGTCCCGCTCCCACCAGATATACTTTCCCTTTTCTCACTGACCCTTCCTTTTGTGACAGACAAGCGGCACGCCGGCCACCTTAACTGCTTGCCCCATCGCTGTATATTTCAGCGAGGACCTGCCGGGCCCCACGATCCAGCAGTGCCCGAGCGACCTCACGCCCCAGCGCCTCGGCATCCTGACGCAAAGCATAGCGGGTGACGCGGAATACCTTCCGGCCATCCAGCGAAGCGACGAGGCCCGTCAAAGTCACGTCATCCCCGCGGACAAAAGCATGCCCGCCAATGGGTACTTGGCATCCTCCCTCCAATTCCCTGAGGAGGCTTCTTTCCGCCTCGACCGCGACAGCCGTGTCTGCATCGTGCACCGGTGCAAGGATCTGATGAACTTCCACATCCGCAGTGCGAAGCTCGATGCCGATGGCACCCTGCCCGATGGCGGGTATGAAGGCAGTGCTATCCAGGTAATGGGAGATTTTGTCTTCCCATCCCATGCGGTGCATTCCCGCGGCAGCCAGCAAAATGGCGTCGTACATGCCCTCGTGCAATTTTCGCAGGCGGGTATCGAGATTTCCCCTCAAATTCTGAATGTCGAGATCGGGACGCTGGCTCTTGAGTTGAGCCGAGCGCCTCAGGCTGCTGGTTCCCACCCGGGCGCCGGAGGGCAGCGCATCCAGTCCTTCACCGCTGCGGGTGATGAGAACATCCCGCGGGTCTTCCCTCCTGGGAATGGCCCCGATCTCCAGCCCCGGGGGCAGCACTGCGGGAACGTCCTTGATGCTGTGCACCGCCAAGTCCACCTCCTCCCCCAGCAGAGCGTCTTCGATCTCCTTGACGAAAAGCCCCTTCCCTCCAACCTTGGCCAAAGGGACATCAAGGATCTTGTCGCCGGTGGTCTTGATAATGTGGAGTTCCACCCTGAGCCCCGACCAGAGGCTCTCCAGCGTTTCCTTCACCATCGTGCTCTGCTTCAAGGCCAGCAAGCTGCCGCGCGTTCCAATGCGAAGCGTTCGGTTTGTCAATGCGTCCTCATTTTCTTCCATCGAGACTCTCCCTGCAAAGGGGAGTCATGATATGATGGGCTGACTGATCCTTTCGGCTGCGATATTCTAATGGCAGGAGCTGCAATTGCCTCCGGCACATCCTGCACAGGAAGATGCCGTCGTGGACGCCACCCGACTGCTGGCAGCGCCCTTGTCTCCCCCGCTTTTGAATCCACAGACGGACATGACCTTTTGAACGTCCGGCGAGTCGCACTTGGGGCAACTGACGGCCTCGTCGGTTCTAAAAACCAGGCACTCAAACTTTTCCCTGCAGCCATTGCACTCGTATTCATAAATAGGCATTTCACATCTCCCATTGTATCGATCCAATTGATTCGCATTGAAACCGAGAGGGCCTGGGATGCCCTCCCTTAATACGGAGTATTTTCCTCGGCGGGGCCGAAGAGCATCTCGTCCACCAGAAGGCAGAGGATATGGCCCACGGTGATGTGGCATTCCTGGATGCGCGCGGTTACCCGTGAAGGAGCACGCAGGAGGAGGTCGCAATATGGGTCCATTTCTCCCGCTCCGGCTCCGGCCCATCCCACCGTGTGGACGCGATGCTCCGCAGCCCATCTCAGGGCTTTCACGACATTGGGGGAACGGCCGCTCGTGCTGATCCCCAGCGCCACATCGCCCGGTTGAGCCAGGGCTCTCAGTTGTTTGACGAAAATATCTTCAAAATCAAAATCGTTCCCGATGCTGGTGAGCACGGATGAATCCACCGTCAACGCCATGGCGGGCAAGGGTGGCCGCTCCCTTTGAAAGCGATTCACAAACTCCGCCGCCAGGTGCTGCGCATCCGCCGCGCTTCCCCCATTACCGAAAAGAAACAGGCGGTGATTTCCCCTAAAGGAGCGGCTGATCAAATCCGCCATGTCGAGGAGCATGGACGTGCTGTCACGCATCAGGGCCGTTTTCACCTCGATGCTTTCACGCAACCCCTGCTCTGCCATCTCCCGGTAGCATTCGCGCCGGATCGGATCCATTTCCAAGCTCTTCCTCTATTTTCCCACGGGCGTGAGCATCTCCCGACCGTTGCGCATGTCCTCGCGCATGAGAGCCAGAAATTTTCGAAAGCAGGGACCCGGGCGCCCGTCGCCGATGACATGACCGTCATAGCGCACAACGGGGAGGACATCGAAGGTGGTCCCGAACATCATGATCTCCGCAGCATCGTAGGCCTGCTCGGAGGTTATATCCGTTTCCTCCACACGGGTCAAATCACCCGAAGCCACCAGGGGCGCCACCAGCTCCATGAGGCGCGAAACCGTCGTTCCCCTCAAGATGCGGTGAAATTTGGGGACGAGGAATTCCCCCTTTCGGGAGACGATCCCCACGTTCTCCGTGGAGCCTTCCGCCAGATGGCCGAAAGCATCCAGGGAGACCGTGAAATCCACTCCGGCATCTTCCGCTTCCTTCTTCATGAGCACATTGGGCAGGTAATTGCAGCTCTTGATCTTGGCGAAGTACTCGGACTTGGTGGGGATGGTGCTGGTCAAGAGGGTCACGCCTTCCTCGTACTTCTCGGGCCGGGGCATGTGAAGGGCCGTCACGACGATATAAAGCTGGCTCGACGGGCATTCATAGGGGCTGGTGGAGAAGCCCCCCGGCCCACGCGAAACAAAGAGGCGCACGAGGCAGTCGCGAACTCCGGCGCGTCGCACCGTCCCGAGGATGGTCTGCACCAGCGTTTCCCTGCTCACCGGCAGTGAGAGGGCAGGCGCCTTGATGGATTGCTCCATACGGTCCAGGTGCCGGTCCAGCATATACAGATTCCCGTTCAGGCACTTGAACGCTTCAAAAATGCCGTCACCCCGGTGAACCAGGTGATCGTCGATGGGAACCATCATGAGGGCGGGGTCGGTGATGATGCCCCCGTACCAGCTGGAATACATGGCCAAATAGTTTTGGTGATAGGGTACTTTCAAACGCAGGAGGCGGTCAACCACCTCGTCAAAGCTCAAAGTGCGAATCGTTTCGGACATCCAGGCTCCAGTTCCAGTGTCTATGCGATACCATCAAAGCTCAGGGGGGAGGCATCGTGATAAACGATGATTTTCAAAGAAAACCCGGCAATTTGTTCGACCATACCGCGGAATGCCTTGCCCCTTTTGCATTTACATAATATTATTCTTTGCTTAATCAAACCGAAGAAGCGCTCGTAAACATAATCAACGGAACCCGCTTCTGCAAGGGAAAAGGACCGATCTTTCAGGGCAAAAAGATGATTGGATCAGGAATGCACCGACTGGGCTGCATCGTTTTCGATTTCGACGGAACCCTTGCCGAGCTGCGACTGGACTTCGGAGAAATGAAGCGCCGTCTGGGACATTTGGGAAGCCGGTACTTCTCTTTCGCCCCCTGCCCCGACACGCTTCCCGCACTGGAATGGCTGGAGACTCTCGTGGCGCAACTGCGGAAGATCGACGCTGACGCCGCCGTGGACCTGCAGCATCGAGCCCACGCCCTCATTGTCGACATGGAGCTGGAAGCCGCACACCAGGGAGCTCTCTTTCCCTTCGCCCGCAACGTGCTCGCCGACCTTACCGCCAAGCACATCAAGCCGGTCATCATCACCAGAAACTGCGAGCGGGCAGTGCGTATCGTTTTCCCCGATCTGGACCGCTATTGCCTGGGTCTCCTGGCGCGTGACCATGTTCCGCGGGTCAAGCCCGATCCCGACCACCTTTTCCGTGCGCTGCAGCACGTGGCAGCCCCGGTCCGCAACGCCCTCATCGTAGGTGACCACCCCCTCGATATTCAGACAGGGAAGCGTGCGGGAATCCTCACCGCTGGAGTCTGGAGCGGCAGGGCCTCACAGCAGGACCTCATCGACAGCGGGGCTCACTGGACGGCCAGGAATTGCCTGGAGTTGATGCAAACCCTGGAGGCTCAGCAAAGGATCTGATGCCGTTCCGCCTGGTGACCGCCCTGGCTCATGACTTGTGCAATGCAACCCCTCCCGGGGAGAAAGGCCGGTGTATTCTCCGTCATGGACATTCAGACGTTTGTCGACCCGATTCGCATCCGCAGGGCTGTCCTGGGGTTTTCAGGCTGGCCTGACGCCGGCAAGACCATTCAACACGCCTTCGGGGAGCTGAACACTGTCCTGCAGTGCCGCTCTGCAGCCGCCTGGGACCTGGACGGGTATTGGCACACCGAATCTTCACGCCCCCTCGTTTCCGTCCACCACGGACGGATCAAGAGCCTGGACTGGCCCACATACCGTTTCTCTCTCTGCACTCCCCGACAATCGGAACCGATCCTCCTGGGGATGGGGCCGGAGCCTTCTATCCACTGGCGACCCTTTGCGCGAAAATTTCTCAAGATCCTGGAG
The DNA here is from genome assembly GCA_036788075.1 of Syntrophobacteraceae bacterium. Taxonomy (GTDB): domain Bacteria; phylum Desulfobacterota; class Syntrophobacteria; order Syntrophobacterales; family Syntrophobacteraceae; genus Desulforhabdus. The sequence goes on along the minus strand of DAIQOB010000071.1, from coordinate 3,403 downwards.
GGCTGGGGCTGCCGGGAAATTCTTCTCCTGGGAAGTGTCTACGACGACATTTTCCATGACGAGGTGCTTCTCACGGGCGTCGTGCAGGATGCCGAGGGATACAACCTGGTGCGGGACCTGGGGTGCAGCCAGATCGAATATTCGGGGCCGGGAGCCATTCATGCCGTCATCATGGAGATGGCGGCCGACCTGCAGATGAAAGCCTATAGCATATGGTCTCATTTTCCATCCTATCTGAACGCCTCTCATGAGCTCCTCATCGCACGGATCCTGCGGATGATGGGCGATTTTCTGAAGCTTGAATTCAAGACGGACCACCTGCTGCGGAGCTGGAAGAAGAGGGAAAAGGAAATCGAGGAGCTCATCGAGAATGACGAAGAAGTCCGGCAGGTGCTGGACAGCATCAGGCAGGCCGACACACTCCAGGCGCCGGTTCACACACCCGCCACGGTCATTCAGCTGGATGAGTTCATTCGGAGAAGGCAGGAACGTTTACTCAAGAAAGAATAGCCGCCACTGCGG
>DAIQOB010000071.1:0-2781 GCA_036788075.1 Syntrophobacteraceae bacterium | reverse complement strand
AAGCGTTTGCCGCGAGGAAATCTATGACCCAGGAACAGGAATCTCTCCTCCAATACACGGTGAGTCACTTCGAGGACATCGCGCGGCAGAACCGGTTTCCCGAAAACGCATCCATCGCCCACGATACGGAACGATGTCTCGTCTGCCACCCTGAGCGAGCTCCTCTCCCCCCGTTTGCCGTCTACCTGGAGGTGATCGCTCAGTCCGTCAAAGTACGACGCCCTTCCCTGGACCAGGAACTGGTGGATGCCATCAACGGCGACAGGCAGCTCATGGGCATTTCCAAAGAGCTTCCCCTGGAGGATTTCCTCCTGGAAACCCCGGAAGCCCACGATTGCTGGTCTGACTGGCTGCGGGAGGCCATGAATACCGGACTGAGTCTCCTGTCCATCCACAGCCCCAGCAGCCTGGAGTTTGATCTCGATGACCCGGAGATCGCTGAAGCCTTCGGTGACCTGATCCAGGAGAAAATTCAGGAGATAATGGACCATCAAAAGAGCAGCAGGGCAGCGGGTCTTGCGCCGGAGACAGGCTCCTAATCCAGCAGATCTCTCAAGGCGTCGGCGATCTGGGGAAACTTGAATTCAAAGCCTTCATCCAGCAGCTTCCGGGGCACAGCCCGCTGGCCTTTCAGGATGACATCGGCAAAATCCCCCAGCACAATGCGCAGTGTGAAGGCCGGAACTGAGGGAAGAAAAGCCATTTTGTGGAGCGCATCGGCAAGGGCACGGACCAATTCCCGGTTCCTGACGGGATGGGGCGCCGTGCAGTTGACCGGTCCGCTGATGTTCTGCCTTTCCATGAGAAAAACCATGATGCGCAGAAGGTCCTCCTGGTGAATCCAGGGGAACCACTGCTTTCCACTCCCGAAAGGGCTTCCGAAGTGAAGATTGAACGGGGGAACCATTTTACTCAGCGCTCCCCCATGGCGGCCGAACACAATCCCGAAGCGGCAAAGCACCACGCGGACTCCGAAAGAAACCGCCCTCCCCGCTTCCTCTTCCCAGGCGACACCGACCTCCGCAAGAAAATCACGGCCCGGCGGACTCTCTTCGTCCAAAATGGTGTCGTCCAGCCTTCCCCCGTAATACCCAACGGCTGAACCGCTCAGAAGGACCTTGTCTTTCCCCCCGCCGGAAAGGGCATCCACCACGTTCCGGGTGCTCATCACCCGACTTTCCAGGATGGACTGCCTTGTCTTTTTTGTCCAGGGGCTGAAGATGGAAGTGCCGGCCAGGTTGATGACGACGTCATGTTGGGCGACGGTTTCCTGCCAGGGGCCGGGGGTCATGGGATTCCCGGTGACATACGAAAGCCCGGAATCCCCTTCGGGAGGCTGCCTCCGGGAACGTGTGAGCACTGTCACTTCATGACCCAACTGGAGAAGCTCCCTGGTGAAATAACCACCCACAAAACCGGTTCCGCCCGTCATAAAGATTTTCATCATAAGCTCCTTGATCGAGAAGACAGTATTCTAAGCTATCGTTTGAAAGGCCGATCGTCTCGTTGAGGAATAGATGAGCCGTTAGCTGTCACCCGGATGCACTGATCTGACGAAGTGCCTGCGCCACCACATCACAGATGCGATATGCGTTGACCTGTCCGTCTTCAAAAATTTTGACCGGGGTGAGATCGTTCAGTAAGGGCTGGAGGTATTTTTGCGATGCCGCGTCCTTGATGTGTCCCAGTGCCCAGGCCGCATACCCTCGATGAACGGCATCCGGGGACTGGAGATAGGGCACGATATGCCGAACGGCCTCCTTCAACAGATGAGGCCTTGCTTGAGCCAGACGCCCGATTCCCCAGAGCACCCCCCGCTCCAGCATTCCGTTTTCCAGGAGGTTTCCGTTCTCATCGATATAGGACACCAGGATGCGGTAATACTCTTCCGCCAGTCGCTCATGATCGGCCATGATGGCTCCCATGGCCTCGGGCGAGCCCCATCCGGAACAGCCGCTTTCATCGTTCAGATTCCAGATGAAACGCCGCATGATGTTGCGGGCGGATTCCATGTCTTCCTCCGCCATGCGGGCCATGACTCTGCCCATGGCGGTCACAGCACGGCCCTTGATCCGTTCATCCGGGCTGTAGATGAAGGAAAATAATGGGTTGATCACCTGGCGCGCCGGAAATTGAGACCATTCCTCCAACCGGTCCTGAAAATCGTCGGCAGCCAGCATTCCGGCGATACGCCGCCGCAGGCCCACACTTTTCATTTCTTCAGAAGTCAAGGGATTTCTCCACAAATCACCGGCATCAATTCGAATCCTCCCAGGAAATGCAATCCGTCGGACAGCAATTGATGGCCTCCTGGATGCACTCCTCGGGAAAGGAATCGAGGTCCGCCACCTCGATATATCCGGCTTCAGCCATTTTGAACACATGAGGGCACAGCTCCAGGCAGGCTTCGCAGCCCACGCAGCGGCCCATATCGACTACCGGGACTTTGGGCATGTCTTTGATTCCTTCCTGTGCAGGGAGCTATTTCTGATTCAGGAGATATTCATAGGCAGACAAAGCGGCCTTCGCGCCTTCCCCCACTGCCACCACCACCTGCTTGTAGGGCACATCCGTCACATCGCCGCAGGCAAACACACCCGCCATGCCCGTCCGGCACTCCTTATCCACCAGGATCTCACCCTTCTTGTTTGTGGCCAGCGTGTCGATGAAAATGCTCGAGTTGGGCAGAAGACCGATCTCTACAAAAACTCCTTCCACGTCGATGGTGTGGATTTCACCCGTCTTGAGGGACTGATATTCTATCCCCTGCACCATGTTATC
>DAIQOB010000070.1:0-9376 GCA_036788075.1 Syntrophobacteraceae bacterium | reverse complement strand
CCGCCAGCTTCCACTGGATGGCCTGGAAGGCGGCGATGGGCTTGCCGAACTGCTCTCTCGTCTTGCTGTACTCGATGGCCTCTTCCAGGGCGGCATAGCCAATGCCCAGTGCCTGGGAAGCGATGCCGATGCGGCCGCCATCCAGGGTGGTAAGCATTTGCTTGAAACCTTCCCCCGGTTTGCCCAGCAAATTCTCCTTGGGAATGCGCGCATCTTCGAAAACCAGCTCCGCCGTGCCCGAAGCGGTGATGCCCATCTTGTCTTCAACGGTACCGACTTTAAAGCCCGGAGTGTTATTCAGGTCGACAATGAAGGAGCTGATCCCTTTGTAACCGGCGCTCTTGTCCGTTACAGCTGCGAGGACGCAGTAACCTGCCACGTTTCCGTTCGTGATGAATTTTTTGCTACCGTTGATGACCCACTCATCGCCGTCGAGAACAGCCGTGGTGAGCATTTTTGCAGGGTCGGAGCCCGCACCTGCTTCCGTCAGTCCATAGCAGCCGAGGGCCTGGCCGCTGGCGACGGGAGTGAGATACTTTTTCTTTTGCTCCTCTGTTCCGTATGCGTTCACGGGAAAACAGTAGAGACTGTTGCAGACGCTCATGATCACGCCACACGAAGCGCACGCCTTGGAAATCTCGATCATGGCCAGAACATAGCAGATATAATCCATTCCCGCTCCGCCGTATTCCTCGGGAATGGCAACGCCCATCAATCCGAGCTCACCCATCTTGGCGACCAATTCCGCTGGATGCTCATGGGTACGATCCAGTTCCGCCGCTACAGGTTTGATTTCACGTTCAGCAAACTTACGAGCCATGTCTTGAATCATCTTTTGTTCTTCGGTCAGATCAAAATTCATTGAGTTCACCTCCACTTGAAAATGCGATCCAGTTCATCTTCCACTCGAGCAAACTATCGGATGTTGGACTTGACAATACGATGACTACGTTCCTAGCTCTCGAATCCCCCTTTGAACTCGGGCTTACGCTTCTCCAGGAAGGCGGAGACTCCTTCCTTCATGTCCTGGCTGGCAAAACAAATGCCCCAGGCTTCCGCCTCCAGGGCGCAACCCGTCTTGAGATCCACGTCCATGCCGCGGTCCACCAACTGCTTGACGCTGCGCAACACACCCTGTCCTCTTGTAGCGAGCATTTTGGCCACCTTCATGGTTTCGTCCATGAGCTGGTCCGCGGGGAAAACTTTGGCGACCAGGCCAAGATCTTTGGCCTGCTGCGCGTCGATCATCTCCCCGGTCATGCACAACTCTTTGGCCTTGGCGCGGCCGATGAGTCGAGGAAGCCTCTGCGTTCCACCGAACCCAGGAGTCACCCCAAGATTCACCTCGGGCTGACCGAATTTGGCCTTATCGCTAGCATAAATGAAATCGCAGCTCATGGCGATCTCACAGCCCCCGCCGAGAGCAAACCCGTTGACACAGGCCAGCACCGGCTTGGGAAGCTGTTCCAGTTTAAAAAATACTTCCTGCCCCTTCTCGGAAAAGCGTCTCGCCTGGAGGGGATTCATCTTGGGAAATTCCGAAATGTCCGCCCCCGCCACAAAGGCCTTGTCCCCTGCCCCGGTGAGAACCAGCACGTGAATGTTGTCGTCTTTGTTGACGAGGTCTATGACAGAGTCCACTTCAGCCAGGGTCTGGGGATTCAGAGCATTCAGAGCCTTGGGCCTGTTGAACGTGAGGAGCCCCACGCCATCCTTTACTTCAAACAGAATATTTTCATAAGCCATAACTAAAAATTCCTTGTTTCTCAAGGGTCCCCTGCAAATCAGGGACGTTCCACAACAATGGCCGATCCCTGGCCCCCCCCGATACACAGGGTTGCCAGTCCCTTCTTGGCATCCCGCTTCTGCATCTCGTGCAGCAGCGTCGTCAAAATGCGTGCGCCGGATGCACCGATGGGGTGCCCGATGGCAACGGCCCCTCCATTGACATTGACTTTGGACAGATCCCAGCCCATTTCGCGATTCACGGCAACGGCCTGAGCAGCAAAAGCCTCGTTGGCTTCGACCAGATCCAGGTCCTGGGCCTTCCAGCCCGCACGCGCCAGAGCCTTCTGGCTCGCCCGAATGGGTCCGATGCCCATGATGGTCGGATCCACGCCGCTGGAGGCGTAGCTCTTGATGACGGCCATGGGCTTGAATCCCAATGATGCAGCCTTCTTGTCCGACATGACCATGATGATGGCGGCACCGTCATTGATTCCCGAAGCATTGCCTGCGGTCACCGTCCCATCGGGTTTGAAGGCGGGCGCTAGCTTGCTCAATGCTTCCATCGTCGTCCCCAGGCGGGGATGTTCGTCCGTATCGAAAAGTACCGGTGCGCCTTTCTTTTGAGGCAGCGGAACCGGGATGATTTCGTCCTTGAACCTGCCGCTCTTGATGGCGGCTTCGGCCTTCTGTTGACTGGCCAATGCCAGTTCATCCTGATCCTGCCGGGTTACACCGAATTTGGCCGAAACGTTCTCTGCGGTGTTCCCCATGTGGTATCCATTGAATGCATCCCAGAGCCCGTCGAGGATCATGAGGTCGATCAGCTTCCCATCACCCATGCGCTGGCCCCACCGTGCACCATTCAAAGCATAAGGGGCGCGGCTCATGTTTTCGATTCCTACGGCGACGACGACTTCCGCATCCCCCAGCATGACCGCCTGAGCAGCGAGGAAAACCGATTTCAAGCCGGAAGCGCAGACCTTATTGATAGTGAACGCAGGAGTTTCCTGGGGAAGCCCGGCATGAATCGCCACTTGACGTGCGGGATTTTGCCCCAGACCGGCCTGCAATACATTTCCAAGGATGACCTCGTCGATCTGTCCCGGGTCGAGCTGCATGCGCTTCAAAGTTTCCTTGAGAACCAGCACGCCCAGATCCACCGCCGGAACGGATGCCAGAGATTTTCCAAAACTGCCGACGGGAGTTCTAAGCGCGCTGACAATAACCGCCTGTTGCATTGATCCCTCCATGGTGAGACGAATAAGATGAATGGCCCGGTGCAACCGGGATGAACCTGAGTGAATGAATAACAAACCATTGGGTTTGTCTCATTGCAGAAATCCGTTTGCTTTATAGGAAAAGCATTTGTGATTGTCAAATCTTTTGAAAAGCTGAAAATTTCCTATGGGACGGTTCGTGGATTCAAATTCGCTAAAGTTCACTGGAGAATCGCAATAGATTGTCCTTGGGCCCAATGACCACGAGAATATCACCTTCCTGGAGCTGCTGCTTGGGCGAGGGATTGTAAATCATGCGGCCGTCACGCTGTTTGATGGCCACGACGATCAGGTTGTAGCGACTGCGAATTCCCGAATCCATGAGCTCCTTCCCCACGATTTGGCATTGCTCCGCGAGGTAGAACTCCTCCATACTCAGCTCCATCCCCTCCTCCGACAACGCCAAATCCAGGAAATCCGTGACAGTCGGCCGCAGGATGTTTTGGGCAATGCGCGTCGCCCCAATGGCAAACGGCGCGACCACGCGGTTTGCGCCCGCCTTGTAGAGCCGCTTCTCACTTCCGGGCGCACCGGCACGGCTGAAAATGTAGAGATCTTTTTTGATGTCCCTTGCGGTGAGCACAATGAAGACATTGTCGGTATCCTTGCTGACCACGGAAACGAGCCCCTTGGCCTTCAGGATGCCTGCGGCCATGAGGTTTTCCTCCTCGATGGCATCTCCGGAGAGGTAGAGAACCTGCTTTTCTCTCAGTTTGACCAGGAGGGATTCATCCTTTTCAATCACCACGGAAGGCACATGATAGCGGCTCAATTCCTGTACGATGATTTGCCCCATCTGGCCATACCCGCAAATGATATAGTGATCTTCGAGCTCTTCCAGCCGTCTTCCCAATTTGCGCCTCCGATAAACATCGAGCCAATTCCCGTCCAGCAGGAGCCCGCTGAGGTAGGTCAGGTTGTAAGCGACGAACCCGGCTCCCATCATTATGAGCAGGATGGTAAAAATGCGGCCGTTACGGCCGAGAGGCCTCACTTCGCCAAAGCCCACCGTAGTGAGGGTGATGATCGTCATATAAAGAGCGTCAATATAAGGATATCCCTCGATGATGACATATCCAAGAGTCCCGAAGCCGATGAGAAGAATCGAGAGGACGATGAGAGCCATCACATGCCGGCCGGTTGTCGTCCGCCCAAAAGTAATCGCCGTCCTCAATGTTCTAGGCCAAAAGGCACCCATATGCTGCTTAACCAAGCCTCCCACTCTATGATCAATATGTCCGGCCTGCACTCCTGCAGCCGTCTTGAACCATCACAACTGGCCGCATGGCAGCACTGGATTGTGAAAAACATAACAGTTTCAGCTTGACATCAAGGAAAAATTTGATAACAGTTACCACGATCGTATCATGGAATCAAAGTGAACTTTAGGAGTTACTTTGGCAGGTCTGGTGGGTGGTTCGAACGACAGGAGATCACGCACCCCAACTTTATATTGACCCTGGCTGCTTTGGGGGGCTGCCGGTAATGGAGGAGGGCCTGATTTTTACTATCCAGGGGGGGTTGGCATGTGCCCCAAAACACATGCGGTAATTTTGGCAAGAGGGTTTAGTTTCACGAGTCAGCGGAGAAATACATCAATCAGGAATCAGGTTAGAGAGGAAAGAATTATGATTAAGCCACATGGATCGACCACGTTGAACCCGCTTTACGTAATGGACGCAAAAATGCGCGAAGAACTGGCCAAGGAAGCCATGGGCCTGCCGTCCGTCGTGATTTCTTCTGCAGCAGCCGGTAACGCCGTCATGATGGGCGCCGGCTATTTCAACCCCCTGACTGGCTTCATGAACGTAGCGGATGCCATGGGTTGCGCAGAGAAAATGACAACCACGAAGGGTCTTTTCTTCCCCGTTCCCATTCTGAATGTGATCAAAGATCCCGCTCCCATCAAAGGCGCCAAGAGAATTGCCCTGCGTGATCCCAACGTTGCGGGCAACCCGGTTCTGGCCATCCAGGATGTGGAAGCTATCGAAGAGATCACCGCCGACCAGATGAAGATCATGACCGACAAAGTTTACCGCACGGACGATATGGAGCATCCGGGCGTCAAAGCTTTCAACACGGTAGGTAATTTTGCGGTTTCAGGCCCCATCAAAGTGCTCAACTATTCCTATTTTGAGCTGGATTTCCCTGAAACCTTCCGCACCGCCTATCAAATTCGTGAAGAGATGCAAAAGCTCGGCTGGCAGAAAGTCGTTGCCTTCCAGACGCGTAACCCCATGCACCGCGCCCATGAAGAGCTCTGCCGCATGGCTTACAACGACGTCAAAGCCGACGGTATCCTCATTCACATGCTGCTCGGCCGCCTGAAGCCCGGCGATATCCCCGCGGACGTTCGCGATGCTTGCATCCGGAAAATGGTGGAGCTTTATTTCGAGCCCAACACGGTAATGATCACGGGCTATGGCTTCGACATGCTGTACGCCGGCCCCCGCGAAGCCGTTTTGCACGCTCTGTTCCGTCAGAATACCGGTTGCACGCACTTCATCGTTGGCCGCGACCACGCCGGTGTCGGCGACTATTATGGCCCGTTCGACGCCCAGACCATTTTCACCGACGAAGTGCCCAAGGGCGCCCTGGAAATCGAAATTTACATGGCCGACCATACGGCATGGTCCAAGAAGCTGGGCCGCGTGGTCATGATGCGTGACGTTCCTGATCACACGAAGGATGACTTCGTTTTGCTCTCAGGCACTAAGGTCCGTGCGATGCTTTCCGAAGGCCAGGCACCCCCACCGGAATTCTCCCGGCCGGAAGTGGCGAAGATCCTCATGGGCTACTATCAGTCCACCCTGAAATAGGTCTTTTGCGGCGCAGTTTCAGTGCATCGCTGTTTTCATAAATGAACAGCCCGCCCCTTCAGAAGAAGGGGCGGGCTGTTTTTTTTTCAGACCCTCCGGGCTTTCTCACATAGCCTTCAGTTTTTCCGTCAATACAGGGACAAACTGTGTGAGATCCGCCAGCACCATTACATCCGCGATTTCGCTGATGGGGGCATCCGGATCCGTGTTGATGGCGACAACGAATTCGGATTTTTTCATACCGGCCAGGTGTTGGATTGCCCCTGAGATGCCGCATGCAATGTAGAGCTTCGGCGACACGGTCTGGCCGGTAGTCCCGACCTGCCTCGAATGATCGACCCATTCGGAATCAACCACTGGTCGGCTGGCCCCAAGCTGTCCGCCGATGGCATCAGCCAGTTTCGCGATCATTTCGACGTTATCCTTTTTGCCAATTCCCCGGCCGGCACTTACGATGACCTCCGCCCGATTCAGGTCAACGTCCGATTTCTGCGCCGCTTCGTAGCCGACAAACTCAATGGCCGAAGCAGTTTCGGGTATAACCAGAGGCTCGATGGCAGGGGTTCCTTCCGGATCTCCATCCAGCGTAAAAGCACCCGACTGGAGCGTGACGACAGTGACAGGGGTTTTTGACTTGAGGTTCCGGCGCATTTTAGCATTGCACGCTGGAACAACAAAAGCGCCGTCCGCATACCCCACCACTTCGGATACCTGAGCTGCACCGAGGGCAACGGTAAGGCGCGGTGCCAGATCCAAACCATAGGATGAGTGTGCCAGCACCACCATCTCGGGATTTTCACGGATCACGGCTTCCTGGCTCAACTTTTTGTGCACATCGGGATTGTATTCTCCATGTTTGGCAGCATCTGCAAAGTGAAGCCTGCCTTCAAACTTCGGTACGGATTCTTTGCCGGCAATCACGACCATGGCTGCTTGAGCGCCAATTTTTTCAGCAAAGGCTACCAGTTCGTAGGTAGAAGCCAGCACTTTGCCGTCCCTGTATTCTCCGACTAAAAGGGCTTTCATGGAAAGATCTCCTTGATCTTCGTATTGTTTTGTTTATCGCAGTACCGGTGTTTTTTCCCGCAGAATAGCCAGCAACTGATCGGCCAGCTTGTCCAGTTCTCCTTCGAGGACCATACCGCCTTTTTTTTCGGGAAAGTACATTTTTTCCGTTGTCAAACGGGGCTCGGTCTTTGCCAAATCAGAAGGCTCGAGTGAAAGCAGCTCCTTTTTCCTGGCCTGCAGGATGTTCGGCAGAGTCGGATAGCGAGGGGTATTGAGGCCTAACTGACAGGTAACCAGAGCCGGAGTTTTCATGCGCACGAGGGATTTAGTGCCACCTTCAAGTTCGCGCTTGACTTGGAGGGTACCGTCGGCAAAGTCGAAATGGACAATGGTTGTGACTGCAGGAATGCCAAGCATTTCGGCCAGCAGCACGCCGACCTGCCCAGAGCCCCGGTCCTGGGACTGCATGCCGGTAAAAATCAGATCAAAACCCTTACCGCCTGCAAATGCGGCGATCAGCGAAGCGATCTCGAAAGGGTCTTTACGAAAAGCATCATTGTCCTTGATATGAACACCACGGTCGCAACCCATCGCCATTGCCTTTTTCATTGCCTCCCGGACCCGATCAGGGCCGATGGAAAGGACTGTCAGGTCAGCGCCGGCCCCGACCTGCTCCCGAAGGCGAACAGCCTGTTCGACAGCATAACCGTCATACTCGTTCATACGCCAGGCAAGGTCCTCCTCACTGTACCAGATGCCGTCAGCATCTATCTGGAACTTCCCTTCCATATCGGGCACTTGCTTGATGCAAACAAGAATTTTCATAAGTCTTTCCTTATTTATTAATTTCACGTTCATTCACACGACAGCGACCCTTTATTGCTTCTCCAGTCGCTCCACCAAAATTTCGGCTATGTCTCGCGGTACCAGCTTTCCTTCCAATGCGGCCCCCTTGATCCCGTCCTCAAACATGGTCAGGCAAAAGGGGCAGTTGGAAATGAGCAGGCCTGCTCCGGTATCTGCCGCCATCTTAGCTCTAGTTTCACAGATTCGGGACCCAATTTTCTCGTCCGCCACAACCCGGCCGCCACCTCCGCCGCAACAGAACCCCTCCTGCCGGTTCCGCTCCATTTCACGGATGGCAGCCCCAGCGGCATGCAGGAGCTCACGGGGAGGCAGGTAAATGTCATTGTATCTGCCAACGTAGCACGAGTCGTGGTACGTGCATGAAAAGCGCTCAGGCCTGAGCTTCAATCGGCCTTGCCGGACCAAATTCTGGAGAAACGTAAGGTAGTGTTCGACCTGAATATTCAATCCAAGGTCGCGGTAATCTCGATCCAGCGTGTTGAAACAGTGGGGACAGGCCGTGACGATCTTTTTCACCCCGTAGCCCTGCAAAATCTCGATATTTTCGACCGCAAGACTCTGATAGAGGTATTCGTTCCCCAGTTTACGGACAGGCTCACCACAGCATTTTTCTTCCTTGCCGAGAATCCCAACCTTGATGCCGGCCGCTTCGCAGAGTCGAACAAAGCTTTTGGCCACCCTGATGTTGCGCTTGTCGAAGGACGCATAGCAGCCGACAAAATAGAGGATATCCACATCGGCGTTATCGGACATGCGCGTGACGCTCAGCCCGTCGGCCCAGTCGCCTCGAGATGAAAAAGCCATGCCGAGCGGGTTTCCATTCACTTCCAGGTGGTTCGCCGCTTCCATCACTTCGTCGCCCGGAAATTCGCCCTTCATGAGAACCAGATGACGGCGCATCTCGATGATTTTGTTGACGTGCTCAACTGTTGCCGGACAAATCTCCTGACAGGCACGACAGGTCGTGCAGGCCCACAAAGAATCCCTCCCAATGATCTCAATCAGAGACGCATCGCGCCGCTCAAAAGCGATCTCTCGTATATCGCCGATCAGCTTCATGGGGCTGAGCGGCTTGTTAGTGCTCCAGGCCGGACACCGGTCCTGGCATCTCTTGCATTCAACGCAGGCATCGCTGTCCAGGATGTCTTTCCATGTCAGATCCTCAAGGCGAGAGGCACCATAGTTTTGAACCTGTTCGTCCTCGAGATTGGGTGTTTCCAGGCTTCCCTTGCGGCGATGATCGGCAAACACATAATTGGCGGTAATCGTCAGCATATGACGAAACTTGGTCCTCGGAAGGGCAACAAAAAATGCCATTGTCAGGAAGAAGTGAACCCACCAGGTGGTTTTATGAAGGGCGCGCAAGCCTTCCTCTCCGATACCGGAGATCTGGCGGGCAACGGTCAACCCGACCGGCGACCAGACAGCCAGGCTGTTTCCAGCGTCGAGCTCGGTGACGGCCATGCGGGCTCCCTCTATGACAAAACCAGTGACAAGAATCGCGAACAGCAGCCCGTGCATGATGGCGTCGTCGATGTCCGATTCCAGGCCTGCCGGGCGCACCCAGTAGCGTCTGTAAAACAGACCGCACAGCATGATGAGCGCCACGAGGCCTGCAATATCCAGAACGAGCGAGTAAAATTTATAGAAGCTCCCCGATAGAAATTTCCACCCGAA
>DAIQOB010000069.1:0-9449 GCA_036788075.1 Syntrophobacteraceae bacterium | reverse complement strand
CGGATAGAGGATGACTCTCCAGGTGCAGGGTGCAGCGATCATACCGGTTGCAGAGATGGTCTATGACGGATTTGCTCCACAGGGGAACGCCCGAGATGTATGCCGCCCGCCCAATCATATGCGCGGCTATGGGGGCCGTCAGAAAAACGAAAACGACGATTGCCGCCGCCCGGCTGATGATGCTGAGGTGAGAGAACCGGAAGCACACTGCCAGCATCAGGAATCCGACACCGAGGGTGGAAGACTTGGTGCTGCAGGACATGCGCATGAAAAGGTCCGGCATCCTCAAAATACCGATTCCCGCCAGTCCCATGAAGAGTGCGCCGACTCCCATGAGCACGGTGGAGATGATTTCGTTCATATTCAGTCCCCTTCTTCCGACGAGGCACGCTTTTCTATGTAATAGGCCAGAGCCACTGTTCCCAGGAAGGAGACCAGGGCCAGAATCATGGCGACATCCAGGAATACGGCTTCTCCCGTAATGACGGTGTAAACGGCGATCACTCCTATCCCCATGGTGGAAATAGCCTCCAGTGCCACCACACGGTCCGACAGACTCGGCCCCTTCATCAGCCGAATGAAGGCCAGCAGGATGGAGAGTGTGAGGACCACGACAACCGAGTAAAAAATCAATTCATGCACGCTCATCGGAGCAACTCCTTCACGCGTCGTTCAAAGCCATCCTTGATGTCACGCCTGACCCCCTCCACATCGTCTATGTACATGGAGTGAATATAGAGTACTTTGCGGTCCGTGGAAACGTCCAGGCTCAAAGTACCGGGTGTGAGAGTAATGAGATTTGCGAGCAGGGTGATTTCCGCGTCTGTTTCCAGGTCCAGGGGAACGTCGATGACCCCCGGTTTCATATGATGGTGGAGTGTCAGAACATCATGGGCAACTCTCAAGTTCGCCTTGAAGAGCTCTAATAGAAAAAATAAAATGAAACCAACAGTTTGATTGAGTTTCGAGAAGTAGCTCTCGGACTTTTCAATCCCGAAAAAGAGCCTCAGGATGCCGTAAGAGAGGAGGAAGCCGAACAGGAAGTTGGAGAGCTCGAACAGTCCTGTCACGACCATCCAGCAGAAGGTCAGGAGAATATTGGATAGAAAGGTCTTCATGGTCGGCCCCCCAATACCGTGCGGATGTAGGCTTCGGGATAGATCAACTGGCTGGCGGCCTGTGTCGCCAGCTTGAGAACCGGTTGGGGAAAGACGCCCATGAGGCAGGTCAGAAGGGCCAGCGTTCCCATGGGGATGAGGAAAGAAAGCCGGGAAGAGGGTTCCAGGACTTTCGAGGCGGCAGACTTCGATGCCGATTCAATGGGGACATCCTTCCAAAAGACTTCAGCCCAGATTTGACCCATGGAAAGGAGAGTCAAGAGTCCCACTCCCAGTGCAACGGCGACGAGAAGGTATTGGCCTTCTGCCAGACCGGCCTGAACCAGGACCAGCTTTCCCCAGAATCCCGAGAGGGGTGGGACTCCCGCCAGGGAAAGGGCAGGGATGAGGAAAAGGATGGAAAGGCCGGGGTGTGAAGCATAGAAGCCTCCCAGGCGAGTGATTCTGTACGTGTTTCGCATGCGGTGGATGACCCCGCTGAACAGGAACAGGTTGGTCTTGGCGATGACGTCATGGAACATGTAGAAGATGGTGCCTGTAAGGGCAAGGGGGGTCATGAGCCCGAGCCCCATGATCAGGTAGCCGATATGGCTGACGAGGTTGAAGGAGAGTATCCTGCGAAAATCCTTCTGAACCAGAGCTCCCAGGATGCCCGTCAGGAGCGTGAGGGCTGCCAGAGTGAGCAGGACAGGACGCATGGGCTCCATGTCCTGGGCGAACATGAGGGAAAAGACCCGCATGAGGGCGTAGACTCCCACCTTCGTGAGGAGCCCTGCAAAGATGGCTGAAACAGCGGCCGGAGGAGTGTGATAAGAAGCTGGGAGCCAGAAGAAGAGCGGAAAAATGGCCGCCTTGATGCCGAAAGCGATGAGGAAAAGCATACTGAGGGTGAAGATCAGGGCCGGTTGCCGGGCCGATTGCATCTGGAGAGCTAAATCCGCCAGGTTCAACGTCCCGACGACGCCGTAGAGCATGCCGATGGCAGCGAGAAAGAGCGCCGAAGAAATGAGGTTCAGAGTGACATATTTGAGGGTTCCCTCCAGTTGAGCCTTTTCGCTGCCCAGGCCGAGGAGTACGAAAGAGGCGATGAGCAGCACTTCGAACCATACATACAGATTGAAGATGTCGCCCGTCAGGAATGACCCGCTGACGCCCATGAGCAGCACATGCAGCAGCGGATAATATCCGAAGCTTTCTCGCTGCCTGTCCATACCGGCGAGGGAATAGACCGCCGTCGCAAGCCCGGCCAGGCCGGTCAGAACGACCATGGACGCGCTGAGTAAATCGGCGGCCAGCGTGATCCCGAAGGGGGCGGGCCAGTTGCCCACCTGGACCGCCTGAATGCCTTCCTTCCAAACGTGTGTGAAGAGGCCCAGTCCTGCGGACAGCAAGGCGGCGGCGCCGGCCAGGCTCAGCAGTCGCTGGAGGGTAGGGCGGCGCCACGCCAGGAGAGAGAGAATGGCGGTCAGGAGGGGAATCAAAATGGGCAGGAGGAGTATCAGGCTCATCCGATGGAATTCCATAGTAGGGTTGCGGTCTTGAGCAATTGTTCAGTCAGAGGAGTCGCTGGCTCGCATTTTGTCCAGGTCATCGGTTTGCATCATTTCATGGGAGCGCCGAATCAGTGCAGTGGCAAAGGCCTGGATGCCGAAGCCAATGACGATGGCTGTGAGGATCAATGCTTCGGGAATCGGGTCGGCGAAGGGATATAGGAGCTGAGTGTCGCCCTCGTGGAGAACGGGAGGATGCCCCCGGGTGAGCCGCCCCATGGTGAAGAGGAGCAGGTTTGCTGCATGCCCGAGCAGGGCCAGCCCCAGGATGATCTTGACGATGCTTCTCCGCATCATGAGATACAGTCCCGCTGCGTAGAGCCCCCCAACGACGAAAGCCAGCACTACTTCCACTTCAGTCCTCCGCCAGTGCAAAAAGAATCGTCAGAGTGACCCCCACCACCACGCAGTAGACTCCAGCGTCGAAAAGGACAGGAGTGCCTACTTTTCCGATGGTGGGCAGCTTTTCCTTCATCCAGAGCCCCGTCATGAAAGGATCACCGGCGAAGAGAGAAAAGGTTCCTGATGCCAGCGCCAGGAACAGTCCCATTCCAATAAGGGTTTTGGAATCCACCCGCAGCATTCGTTTTGCCTGATCCACCCCGTGGGCGATGGTGTAAAGGGCGAAGGCGGCAGAAGCCACGAGGCCTCCTACGAAACCGCCTCCCGGCTCGTTGTGTCCTCTCAGGAGGAGATGCACCGACAGCAGCAGTAACAGCGGCATCAAGTAACGTGTCGCCGTGGACAAGATGAGGGTGGCCATGAGGGATCTCCTCCAGAATGCCCTGGATTGCAGGAACAAGGTTGGTTATTCAGTCATTCCCCGGTGCCGTGTCGTTTGTCCGGACATCTTTCAGCTTGAGCAGCGCATAGACGCCGATGGCGGCTACCGAAAGGACCGTGATCTCACCGAGTGTATCAAACCCCCGGAAATCCACCAGGATGACGTTCACCACGTTGCGTCCCTGAGCCAGTTCAAGCGTATTTTTTGCGAAAAAGTCCACCAGGCGGGCTTCTCGCTGAAGAGCGGTAGCCGCCAGGATTAAAGCCGTCATCAAGGCCCCGGCCGTCAGGGCCACGCCCGCATCCCACATGCGTTCCAACTTGTTGGAATAGCTGTTGTACCGCGGCAGTCGAAATATGACCACGACCAGCAGGATGACGGAAAGGGTTTCGATGGAAAGCTGGGTCATTGCCAGATCCGGTGCGCTGAAAAGAAGGAATATCATGGCGACACCGTAGCCGACGACTCCCAAAGCTACAACCGCCGTCAGGCGGGAAGGGGACCGCACCACCATGACGGTGGCTGCGAGGATCACCGCGACCAGTATGGCCTCATGCGGGCGAATGTCTTTCCATCTCCCAAGCCCAACATAGACATCGTGATCCAGGAGGGAAGACCCCACCAGGCCGATCGTTGTCAAAATGACGATGAAAAGATAACGGTGCAGATACCCGCTCTGGAGGATGCGTGTCTGTAAACGGGACATCCGGTAAAGGGCTTCCAGCCCCAAGGCATACCAGCGGCTAAGGCTGAAGTACCCCCCGGCATTCAAGAAATTCAAGCCTCGACACACTTGCGGCCAACGGAAGTACACGGCTGTTCCCAGGAGAAATACGGTGCTGCTCAAAAAGAGCTTGATGTCAAAACCATGCCATAGTGCCAGGGGTGAGGAAGCGGCACCGGGATGAATCGCTCCAAGGGCGGGGGCGATGAGGTACTCCGAAGCTGTCCCCGGCAGCAAGCCCAGAAGCAGGCCAAGGATGCCTGCCGTTAAAGGCCCGATCCAGAGGCTGAAGGAGGCTTCGTGGGGAGTGCGGGAGGCCATGATTTTGTGCCCCAGGAACGGCTTGAATCCGACAAGGCCGGCCGCTGCCACGAAGGAAACACTCGCCAGCAGAACCATTCCAGTCGGCAGCCAGGCCTGGGGTCCCTGGAGGGTGGCGCTGTACATCCCTTCTTTGGCTAGAAACCCCAGTAAGGGGGGGAATCCTGCACTGGAGAGCGCAGCCAAAGCGGCAGCCAACGCCGTGCAGGGCATAGCTCTCCCAAGACCGCCCAGTTCAGTCACCTCTCTCGTTCCCGCCTCGTGGTCCAGAATACCCACCACCAGGAATAGGGCGCCTTTGTAGAGTGCGTGAGCGAGAAGGAAGGACGTGGCCGCCTGCAGGGCGCTCACGCTGCCTATGCCGAGAAGAAGCGTCATGATGCCCAGAGCGCTCACCGTCGTGTAGGCGAGGAGACGCTTCAAGTCTGTTTGCACCAGGGCCAGGGCAGCCCCCGTGAGCAGGGTCAACCCTCCTACCGGTACGAGCACCTGCGACCAGATGGACGCACCCTCCCAGATGGGTGCGAGGCGCGCCAGCAAATAGATTCCCGCCTTGACCATGGTTGCGGAGTGGAGATAGGTACTTACCGGCGTTGGGGCTTCCATGGCATTGGGCAGCCAGAAGTGAAAGGGAAATTGGGCTGATTTGGTGAAGGCGCCGACGAGGATGAGCAGGAATATGGCAAGATGGAGAGGATGAGACCGAATAGCCTCCCCTCGATGAGTGAGCGTGGAGAGCTCCATACTCCCCCCTGCCTGGCCCAGCAGGATCAAGCCCACCAGGAGAGCCAGTCCACCGGCTCCAGTCACGAGCAGCGCCTGAAGGGCTGCACTCCTGGCGGCTTCCCGCCTGTGATCGAAGCCGATGAGCAGATAAGAGCTGATGCTGGTGAGCTCCCAAAAGACGAAGAGCACGATTCCATGATCCGCCAGCACAACCCCCAGCATAGAACCCATGAAGAGGAAGAGGGTGCAGAAGAAACGCCCGCGTTGGGGGTGATCTTTCAGGTAATCGCCGGAATAGATGCAGACCAGTGTTCCGATGCCGCTGATGAGCAGGGCGAAGAGTACACTCAACCCATCCAGGGAAAGGCTCAGGTTGATCTCTGCTGCTGGTGCCCATGGGGTCTTGAAGATGAAACATTCCCCCTCAGCGGTCCGGGGGACGTATTGGGCAAAGTACAAGGTCAGAAATGCAGGGAGTGAAGCCATGAGCCACCCCCCTCGCCTTCCCGATATGCGGCAGAGCCATGGCGCTGCAGGAGCGAGAATAAAACAGGATAAAACAGCCCAAAGCATCATGCTTGACATTTTCCTGTGGAACGATCAGTTGTTGCTGCCGCTAAGACCCTCCCGTCGCATTCAGTTTCCCATGGCAGGGAGGATTTTGCTCAAACGCTGCACCGCCAGCCCCACTCGTGGGAATCGCCCGGCTATGGCGTTCACGATTCGAGAAAAGAAAGGCACATCGCGAGAGAGTACCAGGGCACCCAGCCCCAGAAAAAGCCACCCCTGAAGAATTGGAAGTACCAGACCCGCCAGACCCAGCAGGATGAAAAAACTGCCCAGGCTGAGTCGAATGACCCGACGCACCATAGCGATCCTCCTTATTTTTCCATTGGAAGTCATGATAAGTACGCGATCAGGGTTTTCCAGGGGGGTGCTCAATCAAAGTCAAAAAGGTCTTGCAGAATCGATCTTCGTTTTTTGTGTTTCGGCTCACCATACGGTCTATGCCGCTCTTCCCGGTAGCCGCCGTAGGACCGATGCCGTTCTTCCTGGTAGGGGGGTGGTGTTGGAGGGCCGCCCCTGTCCACCGGTTCTCTTCCGGCGTTCTGAGGTTCATAGATGGCCGCTCTATCGATGACCTTGTCAAGCTCACCTCTGTCAAGCCATACACCCCGGCACTGCGGGCAATAGTCGATTTCGACTCCCTGTCTTTCAGTGATCATCAGATCCACGCTACAGACTGGACATTTCATCTGGCATCCTTTCTTTCCTGAAACTCGTCAGGCTATGGAAGTGTTGAAAAAACATACTGCCGAAGTCTCTCGTTCTCTCAAAAAAAAAGCGAGACTTCCAGCACGATCGCTCATGTCAAAAGTCTCGCCAATTGGTATGGACCAACGGTAAAGCCAGGCATAACGGGTGCCGTATTGGTGACTTTACCCTTTCCGGCTACTCCCTTTTGTGGTTGCGAATTCTACCTTTCCTACTGGAAATGTCAAGTATGAGGTGCTCAGTGCCTTCGCGCAGACCTTCACAAAAGGGGCTACCTTCATTACGGTTTCTTGTGTTTTACAGGGGCGCTGGCTTTGCCCTTCATTCCATCGACCATCGGTTTTACAGCCTTGGTAACATCGGGCTTGCCGGGTTCGACGGGCTTCACTTCCGGCGTCTTAGCCTGGTCGGCAGTTGCGGGTGCGGCCTTCTCCTCAGTACCCGTCACAGCGGGCTTGGCTGTTCCAGTCGTCTCTGTTTTTGCGCCTTCCACGGGCTTCACGTCGGGAGTCTTGGCCTTATCGACGGCTGCGGGTGCGGCTTTCTCCTCAGCACCCGTCACAGCCGGCTTGGCTGTTCCCAGGCTCGGGGATTTTGCGCCCTCGACAGCCTTCATGGCGCCGGCTTTGGCCTTTTCTGCTGCCGTGCCTGCGGCCGGACTGGACTGCTCCGCTCCTGCGCTGACGGCCGTCTGAGGGCTTGCACTCTGAGGCTGTGCGAACCCGGAACCTACACCAATCACCATGACCATTGTGCCGATGCTGAAAATGGAAACCATTTTTTTCATTTCATTCTCCTGTTATGCAACTTGAGATCGTATTCGTTTTTGAACCCATTCAAACTCACGTGGCAGAATTCTGCCATGCTCTATGGATATGCTCGTTGTCTACATTCCCTTTTACCTCTCCCCCTCCTTCGTAGGGTGAACTCTGTATGGTGTCTCCGCGATCGACTCTTCATGCTGTCGTTGGTGTGCTTATGAGCAAGAGCAGTGCCAAAGAATGCCAATGGCTGGGATCGCTGTGTTAAGGGATTGGTTGGATTATGTTTTTCATGCCTGATCCCGAGATCGGCGGAATGATCATTTTCCTTCCATTGTCTTTCGGACTGCGGAAGGTGCAAAATTTTTCCCTCGATCCTGCAAAAAAAGTATCACGGAAGCAAACGGGGGACCTTTGCCGCGGCCGCCTACCTCGTGAAACTATGTTTCAAGGCGGGGGGTGGAGCAGTCCCTCGGTGTTTCAGATGGCTGACTGGCAGCCCAGATGGAAAGGGTAAAGATGCCGATTCTTACGAGCCTCCCAGCAAAAGATATTTTGGGATTGATGGAGATCCGCCGACTTTGTGTGGTGAATAACCCACAAGGAGACACGATCCATGCGCAAGATCCCTTTTACCAAGTACACTTGCTTCGGGAACAACTTTGTGATCGTCGATGAAACGCGCGGGCCGGTTCTTTCCGAGCAGGAAAAAATGAAATTTGCTCATCGTGCGACCGACGGCAATTTCGGTGTCGGCTCGGACAATTTCCTGGTGATCCAACGCTGCACACGAGAGGTGCTGGAAGACATAAACCATGCGCATCATTACTGGGAAAACCATCTGGAGGCAGGCATCAGCGATTATGTTTTTAGAATATTTGAGCCGAACGGTGTCGAGGCTTTCTGCTGCGGCAACGGTCTTCTCTGCATGGCGGACTACCTGTACCACCGATACGACATCAAGTCGGCGCGGATCATGACACAGATTCCCACGGCTTCCCCCAAAGTCATCCCCATCGGCACGGAGTTGGAGCGGGGAGTCAGTTGGGTCAACCTGGGGCATCCGGAGCGTATGCCCTCCAACCTGGTGGATCGGTCCATGATCGAGCCCTATGACAATGAAATTGATATGGTGCGGGAAGTTGAAATCACCAAGTTCCGGCAATCTGACGGGGTCAGCTTCTTTGGCGATGCAAAATCGTTGACTCTGAGCGGTTATCTCGTCTTCACCGGTGAGCCTCATCTTGTCATTTTTGCTGAAAATGGCTTTTCCCTGAATCAGCCTGCGGAGGCCATCTTCACCCCCGGAGGCGAACGAAATGATGCAGGTGTGGTTGTGGAAAAGCGGAAGAGCACCAGTTCTTCCCTGGTGCATTTCATCGGCAAGTACTTTGGGCGCGTTTATTCGAATTTGTTCCCTGCGGGGATCAACATCAATTTCGCTCGTTGTATTCAAGAGAACAGTGCCCTCGAATACCGTTGTTTTGAGCGGGGGATCAATCGCGAGACATTGGCATGCGGCACCGGTGCGCTGGCAACGGCTTTTGTCGCCCACAGACTCGGCAAGGTCGATTCGGACCGCATCACTGTCCTGCCGCACCGCTGTCGCTGGCACGACGAAAATGCAGAAATACAAATTGCCGCCGCTCACGAAGGTTGGCAGATACATGGCAGACCGGTGATGCTTTTCGAAGGGATGTTTGCTCTTCAGGATTGGAAAGTTGAAGAAAAAGAATGCGTCTTACCTTTTAACGTTCAAGTTGCCGGGAGCCGCTGCCGATATAGACACATGGCTTACAATTGATGGTATCTTGAGAACGGGTTCCCGCCCCGGAACGTTTCGCTCCATGAGGAATCGATATGCCGCCAAGCAGCGCAAGCTCATGGCATGAGCTGCCACCTCGACACGCCCCCAAATCCCCAAAACTGAGCGTCATGGCTGGCGGCATGGCTTTGCTCCTGATCTGCCTGAGCTTCAGCGCCTTGTTTCATTGGGCCGCTCTGGAAAAGCTCTACCTGGAATCCATTCTCTCAAAGTTTTCGGTCCTTGGGGAAAACCTGCAAAAGAGCCTTCAGGTTTCCGTGCAAAACGGCCAAGCGGTCCATCAGCTTTATGGAATTACCGATGAACTGGAACGAGCGGAGCGCAAAATCGAGGGTGTGCTCAAGGACCATATTCCAGGCATCCAT
>DAIQOB010000068.1:0-9551 GCA_036788075.1 Syntrophobacteraceae bacterium | reverse complement strand
TTGATCCTTTTTGACAGGGACGTCGCAGGGAGAAGCATCTCTGGTGGAATCAGGGTGAGGCCCCGACGGGGGGGATGGGTCGCGTTCCGTCTCCTGCACCCGCTTTTTCCAGATGTTCTGGTAGTCATTGTAATTTCCGGGAAAGAGATTGATTCTACCGCTATCCACCTCCAGGACCTTGTTGGTGATCTTGTTGATAAAGTGCCGGTCGTGGCTGATGAAGCACAGAGTGCCGGAGAATTCTGCGAGGGCCGTTTCCAGAACGTCCCGGGAGGGGATGTCCAGGTGGTTGGTGGGCTCATCCAGCAGAAGCACGTTGGGGCGCTGCAGGAGGAGCTTGCAGAGGATGAGTCGTGCCTTTTCCCCTCCGCTCAAGACGGCAACCTTCTTCAGAACATCGTCTCCCCGAAAGAGAAAGGCCCCCAGGAGGCTGCGCAGCTGAGACTGGGGCATATCGCCGGAGATGGATGAAGCCTCCTCCAGGACCGTCCATTCCCGGTTCAGCTGTTCCCATTGGTACTGGGCATAGTAACCGATGAACGTCTGGTGGCCGACGACACACTCCCCCCTGGTGGGCTTCTCCACTCCGGCCAGTATCTTGAGGAGCGTGCTTTTCCCTGCACCGTTTTCTCCGATGAAAGCGATGCGGTCCCCGCGCTCGACGACGAGATCGATGCCTTCGTAGACAATATGGCTGCCGTAAGCCTTGTGAACGGCCGAGAGCTCCAACACGCGCTTGCCCGAGCGGGGAGGAGGCGGGAAGGTAAAGTGGATGGCGGCCTGCTGGTCTGGAGGAAGCTCGATGCGCTCCATTTTTTCAAGCATTTTTAAACGGCTCTGGGCCTGCCGTGCCCCCGAGGTCCGGACCCGGTTGCGTTCGACGAAACGTTCCATCTGGCGGATGCGGTCCTGCTGGTTCTTGTAGGAGGCGAGCTGAATTTCCCGTCGCTGGGCCTTTTCATTCAAATAGTCGTCGTAATTGCCAGCATATTGATGGAGCTGTCCTCCCTCCAGCTCCAGAACTCTCCTCACGATGGCATTGAGGAAGGCGCGGTCGTGTGAAATCAGGATGATGGCGGAGGAGGTGCTCTGAAGGTACTGCTCCAGCCAGAGAAGGGAGTGCAGGTCCAGGTGGTTGGTGGGCTCATCGAGGAGAAGGAGATCGGGTTCCGCCAGCAGGAGGCGAGCGAGCTCCAGGCGCATGACCCACCCGCCGCTGAGGGTGGACACCGGCATGTGAAGCTGCTCGTTCCTGAAGCCGAGGCCAGCCAGGATCTTTTGAGCGCGCGACTCCAGGTCGTACGCGCCCAGGTGCTCCATTTGCTCCAGGAGCTGCCCCTGGCGAAGGGCCAGGGATTTGGCCGCATCGGCGTCCTTCTCACCTTCGAGCGATTCCTGGACGGCTTGGAGCTCCTCACGGAGGGCCTCCAGTTCTGCATGAATGTCCATGGCATG
The DNA here is from genome assembly GCA_036788075.1 of Syntrophobacteraceae bacterium. GTDB lineage: Bacteria > Desulfobacterota > Syntrophobacteria > Syntrophobacterales > Syntrophobacteraceae > Desulforhabdus. The sequence goes on along the minus strand of DAIQOB010000068.1, from coordinate 8,096 downwards.
CGCCAGGACGGTTTTACTTTCGATTGGAGTCCACTGCTGGGGCAGATATCCCATGCGCAGGTTCTTGGACTTGGTGACCATCCCGCTGTCCGGCTCCGTTTCCCCCAGGAGGACCTGGAAAAGTGTGGACTTGCCTGCCCCATTGTGGCCGATGAGGCCGATTTTTTCTCCTGCATGGATATGGAAGGATACCCCTTCGAAAAGTTCCTTCTTTCCCAGAAACTTGCTGATTCCCTGAACGGTGAGCACTAAAACGAATCTCCTTCACTCATGAATACCGACGGGGCTTCCAAGCCCGGCCTTTTCTCAAGGGGAAATGGATTTCGGGACCCAGCCCCTCATATTCTCGTCTTTGTGATGCAGGATCTGCCTGTCGGTGAACCGGGTTCAAAATCCCTGTCATGATTGGGATTGTCAATAAAAACGTTTTCTAGCACCCGGAAAAGTGCTAAACAAAAGTCAACCTCCTGAATTACATTTTAATTATCATGTTAACTGGCATCGAGTACACAATCAACGATTGGAAGAGGAACTTTGGATTCACATCATCCTTTGAAAGCGGTGATATTCGATTGCGATGGGATCCTGGTGGATACGGAGCCCCTGCATTATGAAGCCTTCCAGGCCGTACTGCGCCCCCTCGGACTGGGACACGACTACGCGCACTACATGGAAGTTTACATCGGTTTTGACGATCGCGATGCGATACGGGAGGCTTTCCGGGAAGCGGGGCGACCCCTGGACGATGCGACACTGGCGGAGCTCATGAGGGCCAAGGCCGGCGCGCTGCTTCAGATCGCTGCCCGTGGGGTGGCGAGCTTTCCCGGGGTCGTCTCCCTTGTGCGGGAACTGGTGGAGCATGGGGTTCCCCTGGCAGTGGCTTCGGGAGCTCTTCGCCATGAGATCGAAATTTTTATGGAAGCGCTGGGCCTCAAGGATGCTTTCCCGTTGATTGTTGCAGCCGATGATGTAAACCGCAGCAAACCGGACCCTGAGACCTACCGCGTGGCGTTGGAGCGCGTGAAGGCGAAGCTCGGCGACGATTCCCTCGATCCCCGAGCCTGCGTTGCCATAGAAGACACTCCAGCGGGGATTCAGTCAGCCAGAGCGGCGGGGTTGTACGTCATTGGAGTCACCAATTCCTTTCCCGCAGAAGAACTGAAGGAGGCCGATTGCGTCGTGGAGCGTTTGGAGCAGTTGAATCTTTCACGGCTGATCCAGCTTGTCCAGGGCTGAGATTTCATTCCCGGGCCTTCTTTCTTTTCCCATTCATCGTCATGGAATTTGAAGCAATCGGCATGCCCTTCACGACTCGATGCTTTGGAAAAAACGGAAGCGATCCGGGGCGGCTTCTTGCGAAAGCTCTCTATACGGATGCTCGAGATGGTTCGAAAAAAGAGAATAAACGCCATGATTTTCCTGGCGATGCTGCTTGTGTGTGCCGCAAGTTCTTTGCATGGCAGTGAGATTTCGGATGAGCTTCATGGTGAGTTGTCGGCCGTCTCCAGGGAGGGTTCCCGAGAGGGGATGGTATCTCCCGTCAAGTCGAAGCAAGATGTTCAGGATCGGTCATATGTTCCGCGGGAGAGAACGGGCAATCCCCCCGAAGATCTCCCCCGCCACCCCCTGACCCTCGGGGAAACCGTCGATTATGGACTGGCCCACAACCGGCTTTTGTTGTCAGCCGGTCAGGATGTTCTTGCCGCGGGTCAGCAGGTGCGGCAGGCACGGGCCGAATTCATGCCCAAACTCGATTCCAGCTACCGCCTCACACATTACAACGATCAGCCCTTTGTCATCATAAATGGTACGCAATTTCCCAACAGCAATTCCACACTCAATCGCTGGCAGATCGATCTCAGTCAACCCCTGTTCACCGGCTTTGCATTGAGCTCCCAGTTGAACATCTCCAGGCTTGAGCGTGATGTGACGGAACTGCGCAGGGAAGAGACCCGACTGGATGTTGTCCGGGAAATCCAGAGAGCTTTTTTTCAGGTGCTGTTGGCGGAAAAACTGGTGGAAGTGGCCATGGACAATGTCAGCAGCCTGGAGATACATCGCAGGAATGCCAAGGCTCTCTTTGAGCAGGGGCTGACAGCGGAAAACGATGTGCTCAAGGCCGATGTAGCTCTTGCGCAGGCGCAGCAGCAGGCGCGGGCTACCGAGAAGCAACTCGTTGTCGTGCGGTCGCGATTGAACGGCCTGCTGGACCTCGACCTGAATACTCCGTTGAGTCTGGCCGAAGGGGACATGCATCCCCTGCCGTTTCCAGAGCTGGAGGAGCTGTTTGCTTTCGCAGAAAAGCAGAGACCTGAATATCGTTCCTTGGAAAAAGCGATCGCGCAGGCCGACGCAGGCGCAAAGCTCGCCAAGAGCCGCTATTACCCCCGGCTTTCGGCTTTTGCTCAATATTACCGCGAGGGAAAGGATTTTGTGGCTGATACCAACGATTATGCCAATAGCGAGAATGCGTCCGTTGGACTGCGTGTGGATTGGAATTGGTTTGAAGGCGGGAAATCCAGTGCAGCGATAATGGAATGGGCCTATCGTCGAAAATCCCTGGAGGAGAAGCGGCAGGATTTCCTGCACCAGATCCGGATCCAGGTGGAGGACGCTTATGAGCAACTGAGGGTTGCAGCAGCCAACATCGAAACTGCCAGGGCAGCACTTTCCCAGGCTCAGGAGAATGAGCGCATGACCAGTCTCCAGTACAGGGAGCAGCTCGTCATTTTCCTGGAAGTGCTGAACGCCCAGGTTTTTGTTGCTCAGTCACGCGCGGATTATTACCAGGCTCTTTACGGATATCAACTGGCGTGGGCCGACATGGAAAGAGCTGTCGGAGGGAAGGTGGGGGGGCCTTCCTGACATTTTGTCACTGTTGTCCGTGAAGACTGGAAATTCCTCCAGCGTCGAGGAACCCAATTAAACATCCGTTTACCTTTGTCTTTCCGGTGGATTGTTATGGATGAGCACGGGAGTACTCCTGTGGAAGCGGAAGCGCCCGATCAAATGAACAAAGGGATCCAGAGGCATCATTTGCATAAAGTTCTGGTCGTCTGCGTGGTGCTGGCAGGCCTGGGAAGTCTCTATTGGTGGTTTTTCATGCGCCATCGCGTCAGCACGGACAATGCTTATGTCAAAGCCGACAGCGCGCAGATCAGTGCCCGTGTGCCTGGGACCGTCGTTGCCGTTCACGTGGAAAACGATGATTCGGTGGAGAAGGGGCAAGTCCTCCTGGAGCTGGATCCGCGAGACTATTCCCTGGCCGTGGATCGGGCGAGGGCTGCTCTTGAAGAAGCCGAAGCGGAGGTGAAGGCTGCCGAGCTGTCTGTTCCCCTTACGGAGACTCAGACACGGTCGGGAGTCGATGCCGGCTTGGCGACTTTACAGGCTGCTCGTGACAATGAGAGGGAAATGCGCCATCGATTGGGAGAGCTGGAAAGCAAGCGCATGGCGGCCGCAGCCGACCTGCTGCAGGCCCAGAGAGATTTTGAACGTTTTGAAAAGCTCTATCAGCAGGGAGCCGGTACGGAACGGCAGCAGGAACAGGCGTCCACCACGTTGAAGAAAGCACAGGCGGAAGTCGCCGCCTTCGATGCACAGATCTCGGCCACCCGCTCCTCACTGGCTGCCGTCACCCAGGAGATCCTTCGCTCTGAAGCCCAGCTGGAATCCAGGAAAAGCGAACGCAAGGACGTGGACATCAAACGCTTCAAACTGGAGTCCCTGGAAGCACAGCGAAACCGTTACGAGGCAGAATTGGAAGCCGCTCGACTGAATCTTTCTTATTGCGCCATTACAGCTCCTCTTGCGGGCTACATTGCCCAGAAGAACGTTCAAGTGGGCAATCGTGTGCAGCCCGGCCAGCCGCTGATGGCCCTGGTGCCGCTGCAGGACATTTACATCGAAGCCAATTTTAAGGAGACGGAGCTGACGGATGTCCGCATTGGACAGCCGGTGACCATCGAGGCCGACATGTATCCGGGATACATCTACCGGGGTAAAGTTGCAGGGATTCGAGCCGGAACGGGAGCCGTCTTTTCCCTGCTTCCCCCTGAGAATGCCACGGGAAACTGGATCAAGGTCGTACAGCGGGTGCCCGTGAAGATTGTCCTGGAGAGCCCTCCCCAAGAAGATCGTCCCCTGAGACTGGGCCTTTCGCTGGAAGTCACCATCGACACATCGGACCAGAGGGGGCAAACCCTGAGAGGGACCATTCCGGCGCCATGATGCCTGAAAAGCACCGTCCACCCGCCCCAGCCGTGAGCCATGGCCATGAGATCCTCGATGCGCGATGAGTCGCAAAGCGTCAGCAAGTGGATCGTGGCCCTGACGGTCATGCTGCCCACTTTCATCGAGGTGATGGACACGAGCGTCGTCAATGTGTCTCTCCCCCATATTCAGGGGAGCCTCAATGCCGGCTTGGATGAAGTCACCTGGGTCCTGACGTCTTATCTCGTTTCCAACGCCGTCATTATTCCCATGACCGGCTGGCTTTCGAGCGTTTTCGGCCGAAAGCGCTACCTGCTTTTTTCCCTCACCCTGTTTACGGTCAGTTCCCTCGTGTGCGGCGCGGCGCCATCCCTTGAAATACTCATCCTATGCCGCATTCTGCAGGGGTTGGGTGGTGGAGGCCTTCAGCCTCTTTCGCAGGCGATTCTCCTGGAATCGTTCCCCCCTGCAGAGCATGGAATTGCCATGGCGGTTTTTGGAATGGGTGTCGTCATGGCTCCCATTCTGGGTCCGGTCGTCGGCGGTTGGATTACGGACAGCTGGAGCTGGCGGTGGGTTTTCTATATCAACCTGCCTGCCGGCATCCTTGCTGTGGTTTTGGCCACGCTTTTTGTCCATGATCCACACTATATCCGAAGGCGTCACCTCCGCATCGATACGTGGGGGATTTTCCTCCTCACGGTAGGGCTGGGCGCTTTGCAGATCGTGCTGGACAAAGGGGAGCGGGAAGACTGGTTCAATTCCTCCCTCATCGTGATTCTCTCCTGCATCGCCGTCGTGTCCCTGGTGCTTTTCGTCCTGGTGGAGCTGGGAGTCGAGCACCCTGTGGTGAACCTCAGGGTCTTCCGGGACAGGAGCTTCTCGACGGGGACCATCATCATGTTCGCTGGTTTTTTCTGCCTCTTTGGGAGCATTGTACTCATTCCCCTTTATCTGCAGAACCTCATGGGGTATACGGCCTACTGGGCAGGGCTGGTGCTGGGGCCGGGAGGCCTGGGCAGTTTCTTCATGATGGCCGTGGGGGGTGCTCTCATGAAAAAGGGAGTCAATCCCAGAACATTGCTCGCGGTAGGTCTCACCACCGTGGCTTATTCCCTGTGGTTGATGTCCCACTTCAATCTGGACGCGGGATTCCTGGCGGTTTCTTTCCCGCGGCTCATCCAGGGATTGGGGTTGGGGCTGTTTTTCGTGCCGCTGTCGGCTGCGACTTATGTCAATGTTCCGAGGGAGGAAATGGGGAATGCCTCGGGAATTTTCAACCTGCTGCGGAACCTGGGGGGGAGTTTTGGCGTGGCTTTCAGCAGTACGGTGCTGGCGCAGCGGACCCAGGTGCACCAGACATTCCTGGTGGAGCATGTGACGCCCTACAACCCGGCTTTCGAGAATCAGCTGCAGGGGATCCGGCAGTGGCTTGCCGGTGGCTCCGGCGCAGCTGTCAACGATACGGAGGCATTGATGGTGATCTACCGTGAGGTCTTGCGGCAGGCCGGTATGCTGGCTTTCAACGATACCTTCTGGGTGCTGGCTGTCATCACTGCTGTCCTCGTGCTGTTCACGCCCATCTTCAAGCGGCCTGCTCGAACGCCCCTCCCCATGGAAGGAATGCACTGAGGGACCACAGAGAGACCGAAATATTGTCGAATTTTTGCAAGAGAAGGAGCTCTTTCCATGTTGAAAACGCCCATGAGTGAAGTTGCAGCGCGCATTGTGGCCCTTCAGTATTTGCTGGTCAAGAACGGGGTGGATGCAGCCGTCATTCGTCAAAATGTCGATCTCTATTATTTCACGGGCACTGTGCAGGACGGTCACCTGGTGGTGCCTGCGTCCGGGCAGCCTGTTTTTTGGGTGAAGCGGGACGTGCATCGCGCGGAAGCGCAGTCGCCGCTGCGGCCCATCCTGCCTCTCAAGAGCCTGAAAGATCTGTCGGGAGGAATCGTTGAAGCCTGTGGTGGAAAGGCCCCTGAGAAGATTGGGATGGAGCTGGACGTTCTGCCCGCGGGCACGTTTTTCTTTTACGATGAAAAGATTTTCCCCAAGCAGCAGCTGGTGGACATCAGCGGACTGATCCGCCAGGTGCGGATGGTCAAATCCCCCTGGGAAATAGAAATGATGCGCGGGGCTGCAAAGATCTCCCAGGCCGTGGCCGATGCAGTGCCGACTTTCCTGAAGGAAGGGATAACGGAACTGGATCTCAGTATCGAGCTGGAACGAGTGGCCCGCAAAGCCGGTCATTTGGGGATCATCCGGCTCCGGGCCTTCAATATGGACATGTATTTTGGCCACGTGCTGTCAGGAGCGGAAGCGGCGGTTTCTTCCTATGCCGATGCCCCGACGGGCGGGGAGGGGGTGAGTCCCGCTTTCGGTCAGGGGCCTTCTGAGCGCACCATTCAAGCGGGCGAACTCGTGAGCGTCGATACCATGATGAACTATCATGGATACCTGAACGACCAGACTCGGAATTATGCCATTGGAGCTCCTCCTGCAAAAATTCTGGATGCTTACAAATTTATCGAGGAGATTCATCGGCGTTTTCGGGAGGCGGCGCGCCCGGGAGTGGTCACTGGAGCCCTCTACGACCAGGTGTGCGGATGGGTCGAGGAGACCGGCTGGTCGGAGTCATTCATGGGGCATGGAAGCACGCGGGTTTCTTTCGTCGGACATGGTTTGGGGTTGGAAGTGGACGAGTTTCCCTTCATTGCCCAAGGGCAGAAGCTGCCGCTCCAGGAAGGCATGATGGTGGCGTTCGAGCCCAAGTTCATCTTCCCCGGTTTGGGGATCGCCGGTTTGGAGAATACCTACCTGGTGACGGCGCAGGGACTGGAGTCCTTGAATACCGCCCGGGAAGACCTGCTCATCTTATGAGCTATGATCCGCGAGATCTACCGGCAGCGCCGCCTTCCATGACGGCGTCGCCGTTCCTGCATGTTCTTGCCTGGATCGTTGCCCGCCGGGGGCCGTAATCATCTTCCTTGGGCAAATCATTGAGGCGGGGGCTGATAGCCGATCCCGAAGAGCCCGCCGATGACGTTGAAGCGGAGTCCGTACAGGAGCGCTTCCATTTTGTTCGTTTCCACAAAGATGACGTCGCGGTCTTTCACGGCGAGGCTCTGTTTCGAATCCTGCCGCAGATCTTTGATGCTCACCTTCACGACTTCACGGGTGTTGTCGGCGTTGGCCCGAACGAGCTTGATATCCCCTTCGTCCGCCGTGGTGGAAAGCCCGCCGGCAGCCGCGATGGCTTCCTGTACGGACATGGCGGTCTTGATGGGATAATTCCCCGGCTTCCTGACTGCGCCGTCGACATAGACCGTGCCCGCCTCGGGAACATATACCACATCCCCCCCTTTGATCTCCAGGTTCATGTCCGACTGACCGTTCTGAATGATTTCTTCCAGGTCGACCATGTATGTTGTCGGCTGTGGGGCGTTCTCCACCGAGCGGCGCACCTGGACCATGCGTCCGGCTTTGTCGGATAGCCCTTCTCCCAGGGCCAGGACGTCAAGAAGGCGTTGGCGCGTCATATAGCTGTACGTGCCGGGCTTGTTCAAGGCCCCCAGCAGAGTGATCTTTCCCGAAACCTGTTCTTTCACAAAGACGCTCACATGAGGGTTCTGCAGGTATTTCCTTCGGTAGAGATCTTCGATTTTCTGTTCCGCCTCACGGGTCGTCAGGTCTTTGACTTCCACCGGCCCCAGCAGGGGCAGGGTAACGAACCCTCGAGCGCCTATCCGGGTTTCCGCCTTGAGTTCGTCGGCCTCAAAGACATTGATCTGGAGCAGGTCCCCTTCGCCCAGCAGATAGTCCTTGGCCTGGGGAGCGTTGCTGACAGACGCGAAAAGCTTGCTGTTGATGTCTTTGACTTC
>DAIQOB010000067.1:0-9647 GCA_036788075.1 Syntrophobacteraceae bacterium | reverse complement strand
GCTCCTTTCCCTCCCCTCGAACGTCATGGGGATACGATTTGCCCGTATCGACAAAGCGATGCCAAAGGCGGTTGTCCGGCGCTTTCGGCAATTGAAAGGCCTCCGGCTCATTCTTTGCGTTGAACAGCAGGCACAACGGCTGTTCGGCGGCCCTCAATTCCCTTTTTTCAGGGTAGATGAGACATCCCAGCACACCACCGCCACTGTCCCACTGAGGAACACCTCCGTCCGGTCCGAGCCACAAAATGTCGTCTCCCGTGTAAAAATGTTCAGCGGTCAGCACCCTGTGGCGGCGGCGGAAGGCAATGAGCTCCCGTATAAATCGAAAAATCTGGCGGTTTTGCACGACCAGATTCCAATTATACCAGGAGACTTCGTTGTCCTGACAATAGGCGTTGTTGTTGCCGCCTTGAGTCCTGCGAAACTCGTCTCCTCCCAGCATCATGGGAACCCCCCGCGACATGAAGAGTGTCGCCAGCAGGTTCTTGATCTGGCGAGTGCGCACGGCATTGACGGCGGGATCCTCCGTCTCCCCTTCCACCCCGTAATTGTCGCTGAAATTCTCGTCTGCCCCATCCCGGTTGCCTTCACCATTGGCCTCGTTATACTTTCGGGAGTAGGTGACTAGATCGTGGAGTGTAAACCCATCGTGGCAGGTGATGAAGTTGATGCTGTGCAAGGGATCCTTTCCCGTGCGCTGATACAAATCCGCGCTCCCGCACAGGCGGGTGGCGAGAGCCCCCGCCATCCCATCATCACCTCTCCAGAACCTCCTGACCTCGTCACGATAGCGCCCATTCCATTCACACCAGCGCGGCCCCGGAAAAGAGCCCACCTGGTAGGCGCCTCCCGCATCCCACGCTTCGGCGATGAGCTTTACATCGCGCAGCAGAGCGTCTTCGACAATCCGTTCGAGGATGGGAGGGTTGGTCAGTACCTCCCCTTCCCGATCTCTTCCCAGGACCGAGGCCAAATCGAAACGAAAGCCGTCCACGTGCATTTCGATGACCCAGTACCTGAGGCAATCCAAAATAAACCCTCGCACCACGGGGTGATTGCAGTTGAGTGAATTCCCGCAGCCCGAATAGTTTCGGTATTTGCGCCGATCGGTGCGCAGCATATAGTAGATGCTGTTTTCCATCCCCCTGAAATTGAGCGTCGGTCCCGTTTCATCGCCTTCGGCCGTGTGATTCAGCACGATATCGAGAATCACTTCGATGCCTGCCTTGTGGAGTTCCCGCACCATCGTTTTGAACTCGGCGACCTGGCATCCCGCTTCTATCCCGCTGCCGTAGCTCTCTTTGGGGGCCAGAAATGAGACCGTATTGTATCCCCAGTAATTTCGGAGAACTTCACCGGTAGAAGGATTTTCCCTCACCAGCTCATTTTCGTTGAACTCCTGGACAGGCATCAGCTCCACTGCCGTGATTCCCAGTGTTTTGAGGTAAGGAATTTTTTCGATGACGCCGAGAAAAGTCCCGGGATATTTTGCAGCTGAAGAGGGATGAATGGTGAGTCCCCGGACATGAGTTTCGTAGAGGATTGTCTCCGACCAGGGGCGCTTCAGGGGACGATCGCCCCGCCAGTCGAACCGGGTATCCGTCAGAAGGCATTTTGCCATATGTTCGGCGTTGTCTTCGATGGAGCAGGCGGTATCGGGCTCGGGCGTGCTGAGGTCGATTCCTCTTGCATCTTGAAAATCCCAATCACACGTCCCCACGAGTGCGTGGGCATAAGGATCCAACAGAAGTTTACAGCGATTGAAGCGATGCCCCGCATCCGGCTCATAGGGTCCTTGCATGCGGAACGCGTAGATCTGCCCCACGCCGATGCCCCGAATCCACACGTGCCAGATGTCTCCCGTTCGATGCGCCAGCGCATCCAGTTCAATGGACGCAAAAGGCTTCTCATCTTCGGCAGCGTTGAACAGCTCCAGCCAAACTTTCTCGGCATGGCGGCTGAAAACCGAAAAATTGATGCCCCCCTCCAACTCGGAGGCTCCGAAAGGCAGCGGCTTGCCAATATCCATTTCGAGAAACTTCGGCCGGCCAGTCTCATGAGTGGCTGCCTGCCCATCTCGAGGACCAGAAGACGGAATGGGCCGGAGGACTTCGATCTTTTCAAAAGAATGCGTATTTCTCTGTTTTTTCAGAGCACTGCTGCAAATCATTTCGACTCCTCCCGCGACGCCTTTCTGGAATCCCCCGCTCCATCCGGTCACCAGGCCTCCGACCGAAGACTCTGCCCCGACAGACTCCTGGCGGCCCTGCAGGACGCCGTTCAGCAAAGAAATATGGCTCGGCAATATTTTTATCCCTTGTGAAAACGACTTGTGCTGACAAATCCAAAACGATTGTGTAGACTTTCAGGCACGAATGCAAGCGTTTGCCCTGAACCTTTACCATATTGCAGGATCACTATTCCATCATGAACATGAACGATGCCGATGCGTTGAACCCGGGCAGCTATTTCAGACATCGCCTGATCGCCATCACGTTCTCCCTCGTGGTGGGTGCTCTGCTCATGGCCTCAAAGTTCTACGTATACTGGCTGACTCATTCTTCCGCCATTCTTTCCGATGCGTTGGAATCCATCATCAACGTGGTCGCCAGCGCGTTTGCCATGGGCAGCATTGTACTGGCGTCCAAGCCTCCCGATATGACGCATCCCTATGGCCATGGCAAGATAGAATTCTTTTCGGCCGGTTTCGAAGGCGCCCTGATTGTCTTCGCTGCGGTTGGCATTGCAAAGACGGCATGGCCTCAGATCCTGCAACCCCACCCCCTTCCCAATCTTGAAAGCGGTCTCTGGATTCTTCTCGCTACCAGTGTGGTGAACTTCATTCTTGGGGCAGGACTCGTGCGCATCGGCAAGCGCACCCATTCCCTGACTTTGGTGGCCGACGGAAAGCATGTCATGACGGATGTGTATACGTCGGCGGGCGTTCTCCTGGGGCTGGTGCTGGTGAATCAGACGGGGTGGTACTGGATGGATGGAGCTATTGCCTGCCTGGTGGCACTGAATATCCTCGTCATGGGAGGAAAGCTGATCAACGAATCTTTCAGCGGGCTCATGGACCGATCCGATCCGGGGCTCCTGGAGGATATTTCGAAGCTTCTCGCCCAACATCGACGAGACGTCTGGATCGACATTCATCACCTGCGCGCCTGGCGGTCTGGAGACCGTATCCATCTGGATTTTCATCTGATTTTACCCAGGGATCTCTCCCTGGATAAAGTGCACCAGGAGGTTGAGGAGCTCCAGATGTTGCTGAGCGATCACTTCAAGGGGAGAGCCGAAACCCTCATCCACGCGGAACCCTGCAACATGCCGCAATGCCCTATTTGCGGCCTCGATCCCTGCAAGCTGAGGGTCAAACCCACGAGCCACCAGGCCCTGTGGCACCGGGAGGTTGTGACTCTCCCCGAAGAGGATGCAGGACGACTGAATGGAGTGGCGTGCGAAGCGCAAGGGAAGGAAACGAAAGATTCCGCGTCGTGATGTGACTCAGGGCAGAGGACAGAAAAGGAGACTGCGGGCATGAGCGATCAGCCAAAGCTGGAAATCGGAATGCGAGGCACCGCCGCCGGGCAGGTGGATGCAGGCAATACAGCCATCGCCATGGGAAGCGGAGAGGTGGAAGTCTTTGCCACACCGGCCGTAGTAGCCCTCATGGAGGCGGCAGCCGTACAGTGCCTCCAGGGTCACCTGGCTCCCGGAGAGACGTCCGTGGGCATCCGCATGGAGATGTCTCATACGGCTGCGACCCCAGTGGGAATGAAGGTGCGTGCGGAAGCTGTTCTGGAAAAGATCGAAGGGCGCCTCCTCTCCTTTGAGGTCACCGCTTTCGATGCCGTTGAAAAAATCGGTGAAGGGAAGCACGAACGGGCAGTCGTGCAAAAGGAACGGTTTGTGTCAAAGGTTCTGGGAAAAAGAGACATGGCTCCATAGGGAGCCCTACCCGGTAGAGTGCAGATCTGCAGAGACAAGGATGGACACCATTTATGACAGAAAGGTTGCGGAGGGGTTCTGTACATCGCGGAACCAACGAGACTCGGATCGATCTTGATCTTGTTCTGGACGGGAGTGGATCGGCAGATTTAAAGACAGGCGTTCCCTTCCTGGAGCACATGCTCACCCTTTTCAGTGTGCACGGTCTGTTCGACTTGAAGGTGGAAGCAGACGGTGACCTGGAGGTCGATGCACATCACACCGTGGAAGATCTCGGCATTTGCCTGGGGCAGGCTCTGTCCCTCGCCCTGGGCGACCGCAAAGGCATCCGCCGCTATGGTCAGTCGTCCATTCCCATGGATGAAACTTGCGCTTCCGTGGTGCTGGACCTGTCCAATCGCCCCTTCCTCGTGTACCAGGTTCCTCCCCTGTCCGAACGCGTCGGTCAGTTCGAAACGGAGCTCGTCCCTGAATTTCTCCGCGCTTTCTGCCTCCATGGCGGAATAACGCTCCACGTCCAGGTTCCTTATGGAAGCAACACGCATCACATGATCGAGGCGGTCTTCAAAGCACTGGGCCGAGCCCTGGACCAGGCGACCCAGTGGGACGAACGACGCACCGGCATCCCATCCTCCAAAGGTGCCCTTTAGCACCATGGCCGGCCCAGTACATTGCAGCGAAAGTCATTTCCTGGTGCACTGTGGCGAAAGTCGCACCAGGTCGGAGAGGTTTTGTTTTCTGCGTTCGTCAGCGCCTCGTCAGCGTTTTTCAGCGTCCCCCTCTCAAACGATCTTCTCGCTCAGCGCCTCGAGATCGGGGTTTTTGTCATCGGTCACGTGGTAAACCGTCTGGCTGGGAAAAGCGAACCCGATGCCTTCTGCTTTGAACCGCCGCATGATTTCGAGGCAGGACCTCTGCACCCACGCCTGGAAGTCCCAGTAATTGGGCGGATGGTACCACGCAAAAACGGCGATGTTGAGGCTCCAGTCGTTGAAGGCATTGAAGTACACGCGAGGCGGAAATTCCCTGCACATCCCTTCGTGGTTTTCCAGGATCTCCTGCACAATGGCCACCGCCCGTTCGACCTTCTCGGGCGGCGTGTCATAGGTGATGGTGAGGTTGGTGTGCCAGCGCAGGTGGGGACGCTTGTCGACATTTTCCAGCGTGGAATTGATGATTTTTTCATTGGGGATGGAAATCAGGTGCCCCGCCAGAGTCCGGAGGCGGGTGCTGCGGAACCCCACGTTCTCCACAAACCCTTCGTAATTGTCGATGGCGATGCGCTCCCCTACCTGGAAGGGCTTGTCCAGAAGAATGGTGAGACTGCCGAGGAAATTGGCGATGGAATCCTTGCCGGCCAGGGCGAAGGCGAGACCTCCGATCCCCAGGGAAGCAATGATGGGACCGATTTCGATGCCGGTCATGTTCTGAATGATCATGATGCCGCCGATGGCCAGGATGAAGACCCGGATAGTCTTCCCCACCAGAGGCACCAGCATGTCGTCGATGGTGTTGGTCGTGGACAGAGCCCAATGCCTCAGCTGTGAATCCAATACCTTTATCAGTCGATAGATGAGCCAAAAAAGAGCGACCGTCCCACCCAGGTCGGCCGCTTTCCTTGCCAGTTGGTGCACCGTGTTGGCACCATCCGCCGTGCTGAAATATCCAAATAATGGTGACAGTGCATAATAAACTCCATAGATTCGGATAAAGACGGAAAGCGGCCTGGAAAGAGCTTTCAGAAACAACCGCCACCACCGTTCCGAACTCTCCTCACCGCTCTGCCGGGAGATTTGCCTGTACAGCAAATATGTGACAACACGATCCACGAGCACGACAAGAAAAAGCAGCAGGGCGCATATGATCAGCTTGAGCCAGGTGATTCCCCAAAAGGCTTTGGCGGTGATCCATTTTCCCCATTTACGGGATGCGTCCTTTCCGACCTCGTCGATTTTCTTGCCGAGCACCTTCCCCGCTTCATCGATTTTTTCCGTTTGCAGGGGGACCGCCGTCTCATTGGGAGGAGGGATAAGGTTCACGGTGGGCTCTGCCTCCTTTTCTTTCTCCACCTCCCTGGCGGCGCTTTTCTTTTCCTGCCCGCCGTTTCCATTCTCTGCCGACACCGTACCCAACGATCCCAGCCCCAGAAGAACGACCAGCATCACCAAAACAGCCAGCACAACATACCTTCTACGCAACATCAATTCTGTCCTCCGGAACTTCCTCTTGGGGAGATTTCGAGCCTTTTCCCAATTTCGACAGGCCTACTGGCACACGCTTTACGAAATGAGAGCAAAAGCCGGGCCTGCAATCCCTGCAACAGCTTCGATTCATTCTCACCCCATACTGCACAGGTTCTATCGAATCAGGGTGGACACTGTGGCCGCTCGTGCAATGGCCCGAAACATGAGAAGCACGGCCCACCAAGGTTGGAGAATATATTCAATTGATGCCTGAATATCAATGCGGCAGTGCGATGACGGGGCAATCCGCACGAAGGAATTTGCTCATTTGCAAGGACCGATCTTCCAGACAGCTCAAAAAGGATTGGATTCCGCTTGACTTTGCATGGGCTTTGACATATTCTTCTTTTGTTGACGCGGGGTGGAGCAGTCAGGTAGCTCGTCGGGCTCATAACCCGAAGGTCAGAGGTTCGAATCCTCTCCCCGCTACCAGGAAAATAAAGGGCTTATGGGAAACCATAAGCCCTTCTTCTTTTTCTTCCCCACACCCACGCTGGAAATGAAGCTTTTGAGAGCACGGGCCACACCCTATTCCGTTTTCAAAGCGCGGCATTCAGACCTCTCCAGAGACATTTTTATAGAAAAGAATGTCTCACATGTCTCTAATGTCTTCAATCCTTTTGCCAGTGCAATTCTACAGCGGAGACATGATGTCTCCCAGTGTCTCCAATGTCTCCCCTACCCTTTTTTATGGCCAGGTGTAATTGATCCAGGCAAAGAGAGTCCCCAGATCGCCAGGGGCTTCCTGTCCAATGCCTCAAACCGTACTTCCCTTCATAATGACAAACGAAAATTCCCCCGCCTTGATGGCTGAAAATTTCCCAACCAATCTCTCCAGGAGCAAGCCTTTCGTTGAATGTACGAACGGATATGAGGAAGTCATTCACTTGCCTCATGATCATCCCCGTCCGTCATTACTTTCTCGTAAAAATTTACAAAGAAGTCATCAGGGAAGCGTTTCTCGCAAAATTCAGGCGTAAGAATCACGCATTTCCTGTTCAGGGACGGTTGTCTTTCCCGTGCCACTCTGTCAAATCGAGAAGTAGCGAGCTACCCTTTTAAGTTCTTATTGGGCCTCTCCCGATGATCTCAATGGGATGATCCGTCACAGGATCAAAAGCTCCAGGCCTCCCTTTGTACTGTTTCCACCTGGCATCCAGTTGAGACGTAGACAGGAGGCTTAGGTCGTCGGTCTCAAGCGATTCAGGGTGAGGTTTCTCGGAATTGAATTCCGAGAAACCTCAGTTCTTTACCGTTTGCTCCCACAGAGTATTTTTTCAGCAGAGGCCGACCACGCATCTCGCTCCACGCGATGTCAACCCCTACCTGCGCACTTTTGACACGGCCCGGCACGTCCCAAAGGGGTGATTCCTCCCAACGAGGCTGCGAAAAGTCTTCGTAACCTTCCAAATAGCGAGGCAGATCCTCATCCCTTAGATCCAGATCAATTCGGAGGCTGATGGGCAAAGTCATGTCGTGCCGATGGACCAGTGCTTTGAAGCCACCGAGATCGATGGCATTCCCGCCGCCAAGAGTTCCGCCGGCGTTGACATTTTCTCTTTCAAAAATCTCCCGGGCATAGTGCAAGGCTTGGATGACCGTGCTTTTCCCTGCACTGTTGGGACCGAAGAGCAGGGTGATGGGCTTGAGCTCAATCTTGACCGGCCCTTTGATGCCCTTGAAGTTCTGGATGGTGATAGCGGTGATCGGCACGAGTTTCTCCTTACAGGCAAATAGGTAACGAATAGTCTTTCATTACCCATTTATTAGGCATATTACCCAATTCGCCGCCAACGGGCATTGGGTCCGCGGCCGAGGCATTCGAGGCGGCCGGCGTCGCGCTCCTGGCGGAGGATGCGACGCAGCATGTCGATCCCTACCGTGGGGCAGCGGTCCTGAATGTCGGCGATGGCAAAATCGCCCCGCAGATGGGCAATGACATCGAGGACCATGGCCGTCTTGGTCCCTTTGCCCGACTGGATCAGCCCTGCACGGCTTTCAAATTCCTGGTACGCCCCGAGGATGACCACACCCAGCAGGTATTCCGTCCAGGGTTCGAGGGCGTGCGCTCCTTCGTGCCAGCCGACGGATGAGCGCTGAAGGGTGTCGTAGTAGCTTTCACGGGTGTCTTCGATGATACGCTCGAGGCTGATGTAACGCCCCACATCGTAGTGGGACTGGTAGAGCAGCAGCAGGGTGAGCAGTCGCGCCATACGACCGTTGCCGTCCCGGAAGGGGTGGATGCACAGGAAATCCAGGACATAGGCGGCGATCAGAATGAGGGGGTCCACCTCGCCCTGTTCCCGCAGATCCAGAAAACGCTCATGCAGGCGGACCATGGCATCGGCGGTCCTGTAGGCCGGTACCGGGACGAAGCGCACTCTTTTGGCGCCGTCCGGACCGGTTTCCGTGATCTCGTTGTCCACCGGTTTCCATTGCCCGCCCTCTCCGGGAAGACATTGGTAGAGGTCTCGATGCAGCTGCAGAATCAGGTTCGCGGAAAAAGGCATGGCATCGGCGTTGGCATGGATGGTGGCGAGCACATCGCGGTAGCCGGCGATTTCCTGCTCCGAACGGTTGCCCGGCGTGGTCTTCATCGCCACCAGGTCCTTGATCCGCTGAAGGGGAGCGGTGACTCCCTCGATCCGGTTGGAGCACTCCGTGCTCTGGATGATGGCCACCTGCCGGAGCGTTTCCAGCACCTGCGGTGACTGCGCGATGAAAAGCGACTGCTTGCCCCGGTATTCGGCAATCTCCCGGATGATCCGCAGAAAACGGTGGCTGATGGGCATGTTCAGCACCTTGCCAGATTCAAAGGACATCATGGTGGGTCTCCAGGATGAAGGAAGAAGTCGGATTGCGGAAGTCGAAAGTGAAGGTGAGGCTGAAGTGGTATTTGGCAGTAACCATCAGAGCTCTCCTCGGAAGGCGCGCTGAGCAAGGGAGTTCAAAAGAGCGGTGCTTGTCCTTTCGATGTCTCGAGTTTCAGCGATTATTTTTGAATACTTCAGAAAAAGCAGGCCAAATTTTCTTTGAAGATCTTCAGGAGGTCGAAGGAGTGTTATTTCTTCAAAGTTTCCTTTGCTAACCATGCCCTTCATTGAATTAGTGGAAGCATTCTGAATTTTCTTCTTTCCAGTAAGGATTTGGGCATATACAAAAAACGGATCGATATTGGGGTGTGGTGTAACGGCATTGATTTGTTGGTTGAAAGATACTTCTCTATCAGTCAAGGCTGCGTTGCCTATGCATTCAAAACTTCCAGCAATACACGTTACAAGCGTTGAGCCTGGAGGGGCCGTCCTTGCAACTTTTTTCCCCAGCTCTGAAAGCCCTTCTGCTGATTTTGTTAGATAATGATATGGAGTGTTAATATTATCTGATTTTATCCACTCAATATCATCTCCATAATATTCAGGATTCTCCCGTGCGGGAGTGCTGCCTGTCGTTACA
>DAIQOB010000066.1:1651-9686 GCA_036788075.1 Syntrophobacteraceae bacterium | reverse complement strand
CACTGAAGGTCTTCGATTTCTCTGAAACGGAGTTCGTCGATCGTGAAATGGCCCTGATCAAAGTGCGGGCCGAGGAAGGGACACGTGCTGAAGTGTTGCGCATTGTAGATATTTTTCGCGCAAAAGTGGTGGATGTGAGCCCCCATTTTTATACCCTCGAAGTCACGGGAAACGACAGCAAGATTTCAGCGGTAATGGAACTTTTGGGCCAGATCGGAATTGTGGAAATTGCGCGGACGGGTAAGGCTGCACTGGCCCGAAGCAAAAAACACTGATTCCATTCAGGTGCGGTGGACTCGAGAGTGAGGCTCCGCCCGTCATGAACCGGAACACAGAAGGAGATTTTGATGCGGATTTTTTATGAAGCGGACGCGGATTTGAACGTTCTTCGCGGGAAGAAAGTTGCGGTGATCGGTTACGGGAGTCAGGGACATGCCCAGGCGCAAAACCTCCGTGACAGCGGTGTGGAAGTGGTTGTGGGGCAGCGTCCGGGCTCGGCCAATTACGACAAGGCCGTGGAGGACGGCTTCACTCCCGTTTCGGCAAAAGACGCGGCCGCAGAGTGTGATGTCATCCAGATTTTGACCCCGGATCATGCCCAGGCGGCTTTGTACCGCCAGGATGTGGCTCCCGCCATGAAGGCCGGTAAAACCCTCCTCTTCTCCCATGGGTTCAACATCCACTATGGTCAGATTGTGCCCCCGGCGGATGTGGATGCCGTCATGGTGGCTCCCAAGGGACCGGGGCATCTCGTGCGCAGTGAGTATGTGCGGGGAGCCGGCGTCCCGGCCCTCTATGCCGTTCATCAGGATGCCAGCGGGCAGGCGGTACAGACGGCTCTGGCCTATGCCAGGGGAATTGGCGCTACCCGGGCGGGCGTCCTGGAGACGACTTTCAAGGAAGAAACGGAAACGGATCTCTTTGGTGAGCAGAGCGTCCTGTGCGGCGGAGTTTCCGAACTGATCAAGGCGGGGTTCGACACCCTTGTGGAAGCGGGATATCAGCCGGAAATCGCTTTTTTTGAATGCATGCATGAATTGAAGCTCATCGTGGACCTCATCTACCGCGGTGGATTGGCCTATATGCGCTATTCCATCAGCGACACGGCGGAATACGGAGACCTGACACGCGGCAAGCGGGTGATCACCGAGGAAACCCGCAAAGAGATGAAAAAAATCCTGGAAGAAATCCAGTCGGGTCAATTTGCCAGGGATTGGATTCTGGAAAACCAGGCAGGCCGCCCCATGTTCCGGGCTACCCGTGAGAGAGAGAAACGGCTGCTGCTGGAGGAAGTTGGCAGCAGGCTCCGTGCCATGATGCCTTTTCTGGATGCGGTCAAAATGATTTAATTGTTTTGAAGTCCACTGCCAGTGGCTTCGCACGGGGAATGAAAAAAGAGGGGGGAGTGTTGGATTCCAGGTCGATTGTTCCGGAAGATTTCAGGAAAAGGGCGACTCATATCCCTGTTGCCAGGGAAGGGGTGCCGTATCTGACTGCCGCGGCATTCACCACGCTCGTTTGCGCCATCCTGGGCTGCCCATTTCTGACTTGGCCCCTTCTCCTTCTGACCCTGTTGATGGGGCACTTCTTTCGGGATCCGGAGAGGATTCTCACTGCGGAGCCCGACGACGTGATTGCGCCCGCCGAAGGGAAGATCATTGCGATCGAAAGATTGCCGTCCGCCCGTTTCATGGACCAGCCCTGCCTGAAGATCAGCATCTTCATGAGCGTCTTCGACGTGCATGTGAATCGGATTCCCTGCTCGGGGACGGTCCTTGGAATGTACTATCAAAAAGGCAGATTCCTGGCTGCGGGCTTGGGACGGGCCAGCAGGGAAAATGAGCAGAACTGGGTGTGGATCCGCACGGAGGCCGGCCAGGATGTGGTGATGACACAGGTGGCGGGACTCATCGCTCGCCGTATAGTCTGTTGGCCGAAGGCGGGAGACCAGGTTGTTCGGGGTGAGCGTTTCGGCATGATCCGTTTCGGTTCCCGCATGGATGTTTATGTGCCTGAAAACAGTGAGGTGCTGGTACCCAAGGGCGCTCATGTTTATGGAGGCGAAACCGCGATATGTCGGCTGAAATAAAAAAACGACGTCCCAGGAAACGCAGATGGCGCCAGTTCAGCGATGACAGAGAGATTCATTTGGGGGCATACATTGTCCCCAATTTGTTCACTACGGCGAACCTCTTCAGCGGTTTTTTCGGCATCATAAGCTCCATCAATGGGAAATTCGAGATGGCCGGAGTGGCCATCCTGATTTCCGCCGTTTTCGATATCCTGGATGGAAAGGTCGCCCGTCTCACGCGTGCTACGAGCCGGTTCGGTGTGGAATACGATTCCCAGGCCGATCTGGTGGCCTTCGGTGTGGGGCCGGGTATCCTCATGTATTTGTGGGCCCTGAAGCCTTTTGGGAGGCTCGGCTGGCTGGCGGCCTTCCTGTTCGTGGCCTGCGGGGCCTTGCGTTTGGCCCGCTTCAACGTTCAGACGGAGGAAACAGCCACCAAGAAGTATTTTACGGGCCTGCCCATCCCGGGGGCTGCCATCATGGTGGCCACGACGGTGCTCTTTTGCCAGGAGTGGAATGTTTCCTCATTCTATGCGGTGAATGTCGCATTCCTGCTGATGACCTATTTTCTGGGGTTCTTGATGGTCAGCACAGTCCCCTTCAACAGCTTCAAAGAGGTGGAAATGATGAAGGCAAAACCTCTGCCTGTCCTCTTTGGAGCCGTAACGCTCCTGTCGGTCATCGCGGTGAATCCGCACTCCATGCTTTTTCTGCTCAGCGTGATTTATGTTGCGTCGGGGCCCCTCGGCTATGTCTTTTTGCACCGTAGAATCAAGCGAAACGAGGTGAAACCGGAAGCGGCTGTCCAGTCGTCTGAGGAGGCGGGCAGCGCAGACGAAAATGTCCAAACACCTCAGCAATGAAATGGATAACAGTTTGTCAAGGAAGGTGAAAGAATGGCGATGACCATCAGCGAGAAGATCCTGGCGAAGCATGCGGGCAAACCGCAGGTGCAACCTGACGAGCTTGTGGAAGTCAGGGTGGACTTCGCTCTGGGTAATGATATTACCGCGCCTCTGGCAATCGAAGCCTTTCGGCTTGCTGGAGCGAAACATGTGTTCGACCGGGAGCGCGTCGCCCTCGTTCCCGATCATTTCACGCCGAACAAAGACATCGCTTCGGCGATGCAGGTCCAGGTCCTGAGGGAATTTGCCCGGGAGCAGAACCTCAAGTATTTTTTTGAAGTCGGCCGTGTGGGGGTGGAGCACGCGCTTCTCCCAGAAATGGGGCTTGTGCTGCCTGGAGATGTGATCATTGGGGCGGACAGCCATACGTGCACTTATGGGGCGCTGGGGGCTTTCGCCACGGGCGTCGGCAGCACGGATCTGGCTGCGGCCATGATGTCGGGCAGGGTCTGGTTCCGAGTCCCGCACACCATGAAATTTGTCTATCGGGGAAAGCTCAAGGCCTGGGTGGGAGGCAAGGACCTCATCCTCTACACCATCGGGCAGATCGGTGTCGACGGCGCACGTTATCAGGCCATGGAACTCACGGGCGAGGTCATCGATGCCCTGCCCATGGCGGACCGCCTGACCATGTCCAACATGGCCATTGAAGCCGGGGCCAAGGTGGGGATCATCGCGCCCGACAAGACGACGGAAGAGTACGTCAAAGGCAGAGCCCAGCGGTCCTACGAATTTTATCAGAGCGATGCCGATGCGACCTACACAGCCGTCTACGATTGGGATGTATCGAACTTTGAGCCCATGGTGGCTCTGCCTCATTCGCCGGGAAATGTGCGCCCCGTAACGGAGCTGCCGGACATCACCATCCACCAGGTCGTTATCGGCTCCTGCACCAATGGACGCCTCGAGGATCTTCGGGATGCGGCCAGGGTCCTCAAAGGGAAGAAAGTCGCTCCCCATGTGCGCTGCCTGGTCATCCCGGCGACCCAGGACATCTATCGGAAGGCCATGGACGAAGGACTCTTTCAAATCTTCCTGGATGCCGAAGCCGCCATCAGCACACCCACGTGCGGACCCTGCCTCGGAGGGCACATGGGGATTCTGGCCGCGGGGGAACGGGCCGTGGCGACGACCAATCGAAATTTTGTCGGGCGCATGGGGCATCCCGAGAGCGAAGTGTATCTGAGCAATCCGGCTGTGGCGGCAGCTTCGGCCGTTGCCGGAAAAATCATTCATCCCGGGAACGTTTGAGGATGCTGCCGGCGGGAGGACCCGAAGGGGCATGCCTTCCCGCCGGGCGCCTTTGCCATAGAAGCGAGGTTGAGACACATGCAGATCAGAGGAAAAGCATGGAAATTCGGGGATGATGTCGATACGGATGCCATCATTCCCGCACGTTATCTGAATACATCGGATTCCAAAATCCTGGCGGCCCATTGTATGGAAGACGCCAATCCTGAATTTGCCTCCAAAGTCGGGACGGGGGATATCATCGTCGCCGGGAAGAATTTCGGGTGCGGGTCGTCCCGGGAGCACGCTCCCATCGCCATCAAGGCTGCCGGGGTGGGTTGCGTTATCGCCCAGAGCTTTGCACGTATCTTCTATCGGAACGCATTCAACATGGGGCTTCCCATCCTCGAATGTTCCGAAGCCGCCGCAGCCATAGCCACGGGGGATGAGGTGGAAGTGAATCTGGATGAGGGACTGATCATCAACGTGACCAGCGGCCGGACCTATCGGGCTCAGGCCGTGCCTCCCTTCATGCAGAAGCTCATCCAGGCGGGCGGGCTGATGCCCTACGTTCGGGAACAAATGATACAGGAAGGCCACAAATTTTAAGCTATCCAATTCCCTATAGAAACGAGTGAGAGATCTATGGTTCGGAATAGAAATTATCGTATTGCCGTACTTCCTGGTGACGGGACCGGCCCCGAGGTCGTCCGGGAAGCCCTCAAGGCCCTCAACACCGTTGCGCAAAAAGAATCCTTTAAGGTGGAAGAGGTCCATTTTGACCTCGGTGGGGATCGGTACCTGCGCACGGGAGAGATCCTTCCCGAGAGTGTCCTGGCGGAGCTGAAGACCTTCGACGCCATTCTCCTGGGGGCCATCGGGCACCCCGATGTGAAACCGGGCATCCTGGAAAAGGGCCTGCTCCTGGAGCTCCGCTTCCAATTGGATCAGTACATCAACCTGCGTCCTGTCATCCTGTACCCCGGCGTGGATACACCCTTGAAGGACAAGGGGCCCGAGGATATCGATTTCGTTGTCGTACGGGAAAATACTGAAGGCCTTTATGCCGGTTCGGGCGGATTTCTTCGCAAGGGCACGCCCCATGAAGTGGCTATCCAGGAATCCGTCAATACACGCATGGGTGTGGAACGTTGCCTCCGGTTTGCCTTCGACTTCTGCCGGAATCGCAATGCGCGCAAGAAGCTGACTCTTTGCGGCAAAACCAATGTACTCACGTATGCCTTCGATCTCTGGCAGCGGGTCTTCCATCAGCTCGGCGAGGAATATCCCGACATCCAGACGGATTACGCCCACGTGGATGCCACATGCATGTGGATGGTTAAAAATCCCGAATGGTTCGATGTCATCGTCACCGACAACATGTTTGGGGACATCATCACAGACCTGGGTGCCATGATCCAGGGGGGAATGGGCATTGCCGCCGGAGGAAACATCAACCCTGAAGGCGTTTCCATGTTCGAGCCCATTGGTGGCTCGGCTCCCAAATACACGGGCCAGAACATCATCAACCCCATGGCGGCCATTGCTGCAGCCCAGATGATGCTGGAACATCTGGGCGAAAAGGTCGCCGCCGGCAGGATCGAGTCCGCCATCCGCAAAGTGGTCGTTGAAGACCTCAAGAGTCTTTCAGCCGGCCAGATGGGATATTCCACCAGTGAGGTGGGCGACCTGGTCGCCGATCATATCAGCCGGGGTGCCTGACAGGTTTTCCCTCCCCGGGAAACGGACGTGCGGCAGGGGTTGTCTTGAAGTCTATAATAACTGCGGGTGTGGGACAGGAATGTGGATTCCCCACCTGCTGAAAGGCAAGGTCAAAATGGGAGAAAAATCCTTTCAAGTTGCGGTAGTGGGCGCCACAGGGGCGGTCGGCAATCTGATGGTGAAGGTCCTGGAAGAGCGGAATTTTCCCGTGAAGGGCCTGAAACTCCTGGCATCGGCAAGGTCCGTGGGAAAAACCCTTCCCTTCCGGGGTGCGGACATTCCCGTGGAAGAGCTGAAGGAAGATTCCTTCAAGGGAGTGGAGATCGCGCTCTTCTCCGCGGGTGGGAGCGTCAGCAAGAAGTTCGCTCCCATCGCGGCTGCTGCGGGCTGTGTCGTCATCGACAACTCCAGCGCCTTCCGCATGGATCCGGCAGTGCCGCTGGTGGTTCCCGAGGTCAATCCCGATGCCCTTGTGGCAGGCCCCGGCATTATCGCCAATCCCAACTGTTCGACCATTCAAATGGTGGTGGCGCTCAAGCCTCTTTACGACGCGGTGGGCATCAGGCGCATCATCGTAACGACCTTCCAGGCGGTTTCAGGAACGGGAAAGCGGGCCATCGAAGAGCTCCGCAGCCAGGTGGAAGCCCTGGCACAGGGAAAAGAAATCCCAAGGCAAATTTACCCTTACCAGATTGCCTTCAATTGTTTCCCCCATATTGGAGCCTTCCTGGACAACGGCTATACGGAAGAAGAAATGAAGATGGTCAACGAAACGCGCAAGATCTTCAGTGATCCTTCCATCGGGGTCTGCGCCACGACCGTGCGCATACCGGTGTATTACGGCCACTCTGAAGCGGTGAACATCGAGACCCGGTTCCCCCTTTCCGTGGAAAAAGCCCGTGAGCTGCTCGCTCACGCCCCGGGAGTGCGCCTGGTGGACGATCCGTCCCAACTCGCCTATCCCATGCCCCTGGATGCCGCCGGTAAGGATGAGACCCTCGTGGGGCGAATCCGCCTCGATCCCTCGGTAGAAAACGGGCTGGCCATGTGGGTGGTGGCGGACAATATCCGCAAAGGCGCTGCCAGCAATGCCGTGCAGATTGCTGAAACCCTGATGGCTCGCAATCTGCTCTAACCGCCATGAGAATCGTGGCAGGCGCCTCCCGGGGGAGACGCCTGCAAACTCCAAAAGACGACAGGATTCGACCCACAACCGACCGGGTGCGCGAAGCGCTTTTTAGCATGATTGCAGGGCGTCTGACGCACGCCTGCGTGTTGGACCTCTTTGCGGGGACGGGCGCTTTGGGGCTGGAGGCCCTGAGTCGGGGTGCTTCCCGTGCCGTGTTTGTGGATCAAAGCCCTGAGGCGGTGCGTCTCATCAAAGCCAACATTGTCTTGTGCCGTGTCCAGGACAGGGCCGAAGTCCTGCTGGGAGCGATGGAGCAGGTGACCCGAAGGCTGGCCAGGGAGGAGCGGCGCTTCGATCTCATCTTTTTGGATCCTCCGTACGGCAAGGGGTATGTTCAAAAGGCCCTGGGCCATCTGGAGGAGCTGTGTGCCGGTGGCGCTCTGGTGATCGCAGAACATTCCGTCAAGGATGAGCTCCCTCCTGCCTGGGAGGGATGGGTGCGGGTTCGTGAGCGGAGGTACGGCGATACGGTGATTTCCTTTTTCGAGAGAGACCTTTCCTGTTGAACCTGTCAATGACCCAAGAGAGAGCGGAGATGGAGCGGGGTATGGATAAGCTGGCGGTCTATCCGGGATCATTCGATCCCATCACCAACGGACATTTGGATCTTCTCGAGCGCGCCCTCAAGATTTTTGACCGTGTCGTCATAGCCATTGCGGTTCACCAGGGGAAGAAACCTCTTTTCACTCTGGAAGAACGACGGAAACTGATCAAGGATTCCCTGGTGGGACAGCCTTTGGAACATCGCGTCCAGGTGGATTCTTTTGAGGGTCTTCTGGTCAATTATGTTCGGGAGATCCGCGCCGATGCCATCATAAGGGGTCTGAGGGCAGTGAGCGATTTCGAATACGAGTTCCAAATGGCCCTCATGAATCGAAGACTCAACAATGAGATCGAGACACTCTTTCTCATGACGGG
>DAIQOB010000066.1:0-1551 GCA_036788075.1 Syntrophobacteraceae bacterium | reverse complement strand
CCCTCATGAATCGAAGACTCAACAATGAGATCGAGACACTCTTTCTCATGACGGGGATGCGCTGGATCTATATCAGCTCAAGTATCATCAAGGAAGTGGTCGCTTCTGGAGGGTGCGTAAACGGGTTGGTGCCCCCTCCCGTGGAGGCTGCACTGGCGGAAAGACTGCTGGAGAAGCCCCTCGTTTGACCATGAGCTGAGCCTGTCACGCATGGAACGAAACGCTCCGCTCCCTTCAGCGTTATGCGTGCTATTGGATGCGGGAGGCGATCTCGAGAACGGTATAAACGTACGGTTGACTCTTGTTGTACCGGTGAACAACCGTCTCCTTGGCCACCCGGTCGGCGGCCTGAGGCCACCCATGACCCCTGAAGTAATTGGCTACGCTGAAGATGGCGTCTTCGGGTTGGAAGAGGTCGATCCGCCCATCGCCGTTGCCGTCAGCTCCGTAGTGAATCATGCTGGAAGGCAGGAATTGAGCCCAGCCAACAGCCCCCATGACGGAGCCGTAATAAGCTTCGGGGCGGTCTCCCTGTGACTCAGACCAACGGAGGAGGGAGCATAGCTCCGCATAGGCCCATCGGGACCTCTTGAGGAGGCGGGCGTCGAATGCTTCCCGGCCCCAGTGAGCGCGGTCCTTTTCGCTCAAAAGCTCCCATACCGTATCGCGAGCGCTTTCTTGATCCATGAGGGCAAAGGTGGAGAGTACGGCGAGGGTGGGGGTTTTGCCCGTGTATTGACCCAGGTGGGTTTCCACCAGAAGAATCGCGACGATGACGGTGCGGTCGACTGCGAAGCATTTTTCAGCGCGGATAAGGGTTTCTTCATGTTCTCGCAGGAACTGTTCGGCCTTGCTCAAACGGGATGGTTCGAGAAACTGGTTGTAATTCAACTGGCTTTCCCGAATTTGCAGGGTTCTTGAGACCGTCTGGTAGAGAGGTGGGGTACTCAGGGTGGTGAGCGATGCAATCTGCCGCTGACTGAAACCATCCTGGCGCAGTTGATCCAGCAGTACATTCATGGGATCGCCTTGGGCAAGGGCACTGAAAGGGGCAAGAAGGAAAATGGCCCAGCCAAAAAACAGGGCCATGCTTCCGGCTGATGGACGGCACGTCGTGTGGCACTTTGAAACGCTCAATTTTTTTCCTCGCTCTCGCTGACGGGTCATAAGGTCTATCGGACGGGGCGGTTTTCATTTTGCCTGCGAACGCAATGAGGGTTCCATTATACAAGAAGGCCAACGAAATTCAATGAATGATGGGAAGAGCACTCCGCGGTTCCTCGTGACCGAGCACTCGACTCCTGTCGGAGATTTTTCCGGCGGGAGTTTTTGTTGCATGAAGAGAGTTTTCCCAAGGAGCAGGATATGGATCTGGAGATCGCGGCGGTGAATCCGTCGCTGGGGCCTGAGGAGGCCGCATCCATGAAAAATTATGTGCAGCTCAAAGACCAGCTGCTGGAATATCTCGACGCCGCAGGGTCACTGATGCCCGACGCAGAGGGGTTATGTTCCGAACTGCGTGAAAAGTTGACGTCGAACGTCTTCAATCTC
>DAIQOB010000065.1:4386-9814 GCA_036788075.1 Syntrophobacteraceae bacterium | reverse complement strand
GGCGGCTCTGATCAGCTCTATGTTGAAGCCGGTCGGTACCCCTTGGGCATCATTGAATTCATAGGGCGGATAGTCACAATCGCTACCCACACGCAGGGCCTGTTCCAAATGAATATCAGGAGGCTGAGCGGGGGAAGAATTGGGGAGCATCGTCAGGGATAGAATTGCAGAGAAGAAAAATACAGCAGTCGAAAAACCATATGACGGTTTCCTCACAGCTATCTCCTGGAGACTGATGATACACTGATCTCAGGCGTGTCTTCACGCCTCTGACTGGTGGAGGCGCTTTGCACACATTCCCTTCCGTTGCCGAAGGCTTGGGTAATCAGCCTCACCCCAGCTTTGGTGGCCCTAAACAAGGGAAGGGACCAATCCTGAGGGGGATGAAAGTCTTCGGATTTGTTTAAAGCGATACACATTAGCACATTTCTTGCCACCATAGCATTGTGGGCAGGATCACCGAGACGTGACTGCGGCATAAAATTCACAAAGCGATTGCAGAGTCAAAACGCAGTCTGAGCAGACGGCTCGATCGACGATTTCCGAGGCGAGTGCATGACGTTCGCCCGCATCCCGGTCCATCGCTTACACCAGAATATTGGTGTCAAGACTCAACCTTCTATCTCTTGTGCAGAGAGTCCCACCGCGGAAAAGGGCACGGCCAGCCAAAGGAGAGCAGCGCGAGCCCAAAGAGCAACCGCGGCTGGAGCGGCAGAGTGAGCACTCGGCGCAGAAGGCTCTGGAGGAACTGCCGGCTGTGTTGTCGGTACGAAGAAGAATTCGAAAGGATTCAAGGAAGCCTGGATCGGACACAAGCTGCATGCTGATGTGAATGATTGTGGACTCCCGATCAGCGTTGTGTTGCCTTACACGACAGCCAGGTTGCCATACCGCTCATGAAGATAGAGCTGTACCAAGGTGCACTATCTCTACGATGTCATGGACGCGGCTTACGATGCCGGTGCGATCTATGAAGTCAGCAAGAGCCTGGGCACGTTCCGCTCCTCGACAAGAATCCGCGCGGGAAAGAAGTAGTCCCGATGGCACCGCACGAAGCAGCCAGATACAATGAACGGACAGCGGTCGAGCGGTTCAACAGTCGCATGAAGGAAGAATTTGGCGCAGACGACGTCATGGTTCGAGGTGCCCAAAAGGTCAAGATGCCTCTGATGTTCGGAGTCCTGGCACTTTTTGCTGACCACCTGATCAAGCTGGCCACCTGAGCCGTACCTGAAAAACATGGCCAAAACGGACTGACAACGGGATGAGTGCCTCGTTTGAATGCTTAAAACAATCTTGTGTAGGAGCAGCTTCCAGCCGCGACAGTCAACCAGTTGCGGCTGGAAGCCGCTCCTACAAAAAACAGGGAATCATCAAATCGAAGGGTTCATACCTTATCGAGTATAACCAACTTTCGTCGTTCCGGCGAAAGCCGGAATCCAGGAAAATAAAGACGTTATGGACCCCGGTTTCCACCGGGGTGACGTTAAGTCAACAACATTGACCCCAGCCGGCCCGACACATCGCCTGAAGAGCTCATCCCACCTGGTAGCGCTCCGTTCTGAACATGGGCTCTCCTCCGGCAGGGACGGACGGCTCGCTCAGATGCTCATGAGCTGAAAGGATCAGCTTTTCCGTCGCTTCCCAGGAAATACAGGCGTCGGTGATGGAGACGCCATATTTCATACTGGAGAGCTCGCAGGTATTCTCCTGATTTCCCTCGCACAGGTTGCTTTCGAGCATCAACCCGACAATGGCGGTGTTCCCATCCATCCTCTGGTTGACGGCATCCTGCCACACAACGGACTGGAAGCGATGGTTCTTGCGGGAATTGCCGTGGGAGCAGTCGATCATGATGGCTTCCGGCAGCTTCTTCTTTCTCAGGAGCTCCAGGGCTTCCATGACACTGACGGAATCATAATTGGGACGGGTGCCGCCTCGCAGTACGAGATGGGCGTAGGGATTGCCCGAGGTCTGGACGATGCACGTCTGGCCATGAGAATCGATTCCCAGGAAATTCTGGGGGGCCCCGGAAGCGATGATGGCATTGATGGCCGTATCGAGCCCTCCGTCGGTGCAGTTCTTGAACCCCACGGGCATGGAGAGCCCGCTGGCCATTTCGCGGTGGGTTTGGGATTCGGTGGTGCGGGCTCCGATGGCGCTCCAGCTGACCAGGTCCGCAATGTACTGCGGAGTGATGGGGTCCAGCATTTCGGTGGCGGTGGGCACACCCATGCCGGTGATTTTCAGAAGAAGGCTCCTGGCCTTTCGGAGTCCGGAAACGATATCGTTAGAGCCATCCAGCCAGGGGTCGTTGATGAGCCCCTTCCAGCCCACCGTGGTCCGCGGCTTCTCGAAGTAGACCCTCAT
Organism: Syntrophobacteraceae bacterium; assembly: GCA_036788075.1. GTDB lineage: Bacteria > Desulfobacterota > Syntrophobacteria > Syntrophobacterales > Syntrophobacteraceae > Desulforhabdus. The sequence continues at coordinate 7,444 of DAIQOB010000065.1, read as the reverse complement.
GACGAGATAGAGCGTATCGCCGACCTTTTCACTCAAGTCCCTGACCTGCTGAGCATACTCCAGTGCGGCTGCCTCATCGTGGATGGAACATGGCCCGATAATGGCAAGCATTCTCGGATCTTTCCGCTCCAGGATGCTGGAAATGATCTCACGACTTGTGACGACGGTTTCCCGGGCCTTGTCTGTCATGGGAAACTCCTGCTTTAAAGTCACGGGAGATACAAGAGGCGTGAATTCCTTGATGCGAATGTCGTCGATACGCTGCATGATCCTTCTCCTTCTTCTGGACTGGAAATAAAAAAGGGGGCTGATGTCTTTTGACTTGCAGCCCCCGAAAAACAAAAGAGCCGCAGGTTGCGTCCACCTGCGGCTCTCAATGCTTTAAACATTCAACGATACATCAATGCACCTTCCAGGCAGACGCTTTGGAATAATAAAAATAAAAGTAATAATAAAAGCTTCTGCCTGACCGAGTCATCAATGTCTCCATGGTTCAACCATTCATCCATACTACAAACTGAATAAACTGGTATTATGCGTAACCCAGCGGCAGAATGCTGTCAAGAATAAATTGAAGGACAGGGGACATTCCGTGAAAAAAACAAAGAGGAGAGGGAGCATTGGAACATGGGACGCGCCCTCTGGCCAGAAACGTCGCCTGTAATTAACTTCTTGGTGAATCGCGCGTCAGGAATGCAGCTGGTAGACTGCGTTGGACAGCAGTCACAACGATTGTCCATCGGGCGGAAGCCGGAAGCTTCGACTGCCTCGGATAAAATTCAGGAGTGTAATCATGTGGGAATACACAGATAAGGTAAAGGATCACTTTCTTCATCCTCGGAACGTCGGAGAAGTAGAAGATGCCGATGCAGTGGCGGAGGTAGGCTCCATCGCATGCGGAGACGCTTTGAAGCTCAGCTTCAAACTGGACGAAAACAAGCGCATCAAGGAAGTCAAATTCCAGACTTTCGGCTGTGCCAGCGCCATCGCAACGTCGTCGGCCCTCACGGAAATGGTGAAAGGGATGACCCTGGAAGAAGCCGAAAAGATCACCAACCAGGACATCGCCAATTACCTGGGGGGCCTTCCCCAGGAAAAGATGCACTGTTCGGTGATGGGGCGCGAGGCGCTGGAGAAGGCCATCGACGTCTACAAGGGCAGGGCGCCCAAAACGGTGGAAGGGAATATCGTCTGCGACTGCTTTGGAGTGACGGACATCGAAATTGAACGTGCCATCCGGGAAAACAATCTCGCCACCCTGGAAGACGTCACCAACTTCACCAAAGCGGGTGGAGGCTGTGGAAATTGCCACGGCGCCATTCAAGAGATCATCGACCGGGTCCGGGCGGAGCTTTCGGGCAAGCCCGCCGCCAAACCGAAGCTTTCCAACATCCAGAAGATTCGGATGATCGAAGAGACCATCGAACGAGAAATCAGACCAGCCCTGAAACACGATGGCGGGAATATCGAGCTCATCGATGTAGTGGGGAACCGCGTTCTGGTGGCCACACGAGGAGCGTGCGCGTCGTGCCAGGCTTCCAACCAAACCCTGAAGCATTTCGTCGAGGCCAAGCTGAAGGAGCTGGTCTGGCCTGAACTGACGGTAGAGGAGGTCTCCCAGTGAAAACGATCTATCTCGACAACAATGCGACGACACAGGTCGCCCTGGAAGTTTTGGAGGCCATGCTGCCCTATTTTCATGACCTTTACGGAAACCCGTCCAGCATGCACAGCTTTGGAGGGCAGGTGGGTCGAAAAATCCGTGAAGCCCGCGAAAGTGCCGCGGCCCTCATCGGAGCGGCGCCGGATGAAGTCATTTTCACCAGCTGCGGCACCGAAAGCGACAACGCAGCCATTCGGTCGGCGCTCCTGACTCAACCCGAAAAACGTCACATCGTCACCAGCCGGGTGGAGCACCCTGCCATCAAGGCCTTGTGCGCGCACCTGGCCGAACAGGGCTACCGGGTGACGGAGCTCCCCGTGGACGGGGAAGGGCGCCTGGACATGGAGCAGTACAAACGAAGCCTCACACCCGACACGGCTATTGTCAGCCTCATGTGGGCCAACAATGAAACGGGGGTGATCTTTCCCATCGAAGCAGCGGCCCAGTTGGCCCGTGCACGCGGTATCCTCTTCCACACGGATGCCGTGCAGGCAGTGGGAAAGATCCCCATTGATATGAGCAAGAGTGCCGTGAGCATGCTCTCCATTTCGGGCCACAAACTCCACGCCCCCAAAGGCGTCGGTGTGCTGTATGTGCGCAAGGGAACCAGGTTTTCTCCTTTCCTCATCGGAGGACACCAGGAGCGGAGCCGCCGTGGGGGAACGGAAAACACGCCCGGCATCATCGGGCTCGGCAAGGCCTGCCAGCTGGCTGCTCAGCATATGGAGACCGAAAACACGAAGGTCAAAGCCCTGCGCGACAGGCTGGAAAATGAACTGCTCACCCGCGTGCCGAACAGCCGCGTCAACGGAGACCGGGTGAACCGGCTTCCCAACACGAGCAACATCAGCTTTGAATTCGTGGAGGGGGAAGGGATCCTCCTCATGATGGATGAATACGGCATTTGCGCCTCGTCCGGATCGGCCTGCACCTCGGGCTCCCTGCAGCCGTCCCACGTGCTCCGCGCCATGGGCGTGCCCTTCACCATGGCTCACGGTTCCATCCGTTTCAGCCTGAGCATTTACAACACGGACGAAGAGGTCGACTTTGTCATCGACACGCTTCCCCCCATCATCGAAACCCTGCGGAGCATGTCTCCCTACTGGCGGACGGGGGAGAGAGCCTGCGGAACCGATTAACAGGGCACTGAACATTGGCAGGATGCCGCCCCTGCAAAAATGCAAAGGATCTTATGGGCGCGGTAAATGACAGGGAAGGGAAGAACGGGGATGGCAGAAAAATCCATGACGGATCAATGTAAAGTCGAGCGGGAAGAGTCCCGGAAGTTTCGCGAAGAAGTCCCGAAAATCGTGGAACAATTGGTGCAGACGTGCAACCGGGAGGAATGCTTCGATCATGTGGGGCCGGAGCCCATCCCTTCGCGCGATACGGTCG
>DAIQOB010000065.1:0-4286 GCA_036788075.1 Syntrophobacteraceae bacterium | reverse complement strand
GAGGAATGCTTCGATCATGTGGGGCCGGAGCCCATCCCTTCGCGCGATACGGTCGTCGATATCATCCACCGCATCAACCGAATCCTCTACCCGGGCTATTTCCTACGCACACGGGTGGACGAATTCAATCTGAGCTACTATTTCGGCCAGGAAGCCATCACCCTCTTCGAACTGCTTTCGGAGCAGATCACCCACGCCTTCAGGCATGATTGCATCCGCCATAACCTCGCCTGCGTACAGTGCGAAGAAAGAGGGCAGGAAGCCGCTATCCAGTTCATGCGCGAGCTCCCCCGCCTGCGGGCGATCCTGGCAACGGACGTCAAAGCGGCATACGAAGGAGATCCAGCCGCCGGGAGCTACGATGAAATCATTTTCAGCTATCCGGGCCTTCTGGCCATTACGATTTCCCGGGTGGCCCACATCCTGTGGGAGGGAGGCGTCCCACTCATCCCGCGCATCATGACGGAGTACGCCCACAGCACCACGGGCATCGACATCCATCCGGGAGCGCATATCGGCCCGAGCTTTTTCATCGACCACGGCACAGGAGTCGTCATCGGTGAAACGACGGAAATCGGGGAGCGCGTGCGGCTCTACCAGGGGGTGACTCTCGGCGCGCTATCACTGCCCAAGGATGCCGGCGCGCAGCTGCGCCACAAGAAGCGGCACCCGACCATCGAAGACGACGTCATCATATATGCCGGTGCGACGATCCTGGGGGGAAATACCGTCATCGGAGCCCGCTCCCACATCGGCGGCAATGTCTGGATTACGGAATCCGTTCCTCCCGACACGAGGGTTTTCATGAAGCGTCCGGAACTGATTTACAAGGCGAAGTCCGACTGAGATACCGGCAGCTTTCGGGCGGAAGACTTGAAGAGGGAGCGCAAAACATGCCGCACATATTCTCTGATCTCATCGAAACGATAGGCTCGACACCGCTGGTCCGGCTGCAGCGCATGACGCGCGGCCTGGAGGCGTCCATTTCCGTGAAGCTCGAATACAGAAACCCCCTCGGCAGCGTCAAGGACCGCATCGGAGCGTCCATGATCCAGGCGGCGGAAGCCGGGGGACTCATCGGCCCCGAAACCCTCATCGTGGAGCCCACCAGCGGCAACACGGGCATCGCCCTGGCCTTCGTCTGCGCAGCCAAGGGATACCGCCTCATCCTGACCATGCCCGAAACCATGAGTGTCGAAAGGCGCAAGCTCCTCAAGCATCTCGGGGCCGAACTGGTTCTGACTCCAGGGGCCGAAGGGATGAAGGGAGCCATCCGAAAGGCTCAGGAGATCGTGGAGCAGACGCCCGGCGCCTATATGCCCAACCAGTTCGCCAACCCGGCCAATCCCGAAATCCACCGGCAGACCACCGCCCGGGAAATCTGGCAGGACACGGGGGGCAGCGTGGATATCTTTGTGGCGGGAGTGGGAACCGGCGGAACAATCACGGGGGTAGGGGAGGTGCTCAAGCACCACAAGCCGTCCGTCCAAATCGTCGCCGTGGAACCGGCTGCCTCCCCGGTACTCTCGGGAGGCCCTGCGGGTCCGCACAAGATTCAGGGCATCGGCGCCGGCTTCATACCGGAAGTCCTCAACGTGAAGATCCTGGACGCCATCGTTCAGGTGACCAACGAGCAGGCATTCGAAACGGCACGGGACCTGGCCAGGAAGGAAGGGATTCTTTGCGGGATTTCTTCCGGCGCCGCGACCTTTGCCGCCATGGAAATCGCCCGACGCCCCGAAAACAAGGGCCGGCACATCGTCACGCTCCTGCCCAGCACGGGGGAACGCTACCTGAGCACGGAGCTTTTCGTGGAATGATGCTGGGAGGGGAGCCCAAATCTTCAGTGTCACATTTCCATTCGCTTCGGAAGAAGCATTTCGAAATGCCTATACTCTGTGCGGATGAAATCATGGCCTTTTGACGCTCCGGCAGGAGCGGCTTCCATCCGCGACAAAGGCTGCGGTTATCCCCATTCTTCTCACGGCTGGAAGCCGTTCCTACAAAGAAATAGCCGCGCATTTGCACTCTTCGGCACTTATTGCGCTTTTCCTGAAATCTTCATCCCCCTCTCGAGGGGGATGCCAACCCCGCTACCTTTCGCTCGTTCGGCTCAGCAGGTCTTTCTTTTCCTTGGCGGACAGCCCCAACAATCCCGGGCAAGTCGTATCGCCGAGGAGGAGTTTCGCAAGGGCCGTCTCCAAACCCCTGCGGTTCGAGACGGTATCCGGGCTGACCTTCCCGGGTGCGGGGAGCTGTTGGATGATCCCTCTTGCAATGTGGGGCGACGTGCAGGCCAGATCTGCCAGCTCAACGTGGACCCGACGGATGAACTCTTCGTACTCATTCGCTCTATCCGCATGGAAGGGTTGTTCACATTTCAATGTCGGATACTGCTGAGGGTGATCGAGCAGGCAGCTCAGAAATTCGGGACCGCCCACCCCATCCTCGGAAGAGAAAGTCGCCTTACGAATATCGACCAAACCCTCTCCCAGATCGAAGATATTGGTCGGAAGCTCGCTTTCGCTCAGGTCGGACGCATGGAGATGGGCTCCCCCCACCTTTGCCCGCTTGAGAACCGCTTTGCCCAGGGCAGCTCCCTTCAGGAAGGCTTCGGAAAGCCGGGCATCCTCCAGATGGGCTTCCCAGAGTATCGCCCCTTCGAGATGGGCCAGCCACAGTGTGGCCTCATTGAGCTGAGCTCCCTGCAAATATGCGCCTTCAAGCAGGGTTCCCGAAAGATTTGCCGTCTGCAGGAACGCGTTTCCCAACTGAGCCTCCTGCAGCTGCGCATAGCTCAGATTCGCTCCCTGCAACTGGGCCTGGGTCAGGTTGGCACCGGTGAGCCTGGCTCCACGCAGATCGGCATTCATCAGAACGGTTCGCATCAGCTGAGCGCCCCTCAAGCTTCGTCCCGAGAGATCGACCCCTTCGACTTTCTCTTTCGCCACCCGCCATTCACCTCTGTTGAGGAGAGATCGCACCTCCTGGGGGACCGGCTTGGGAAGAATGAACAGGTCGTTGACGTCCAATCGGCGGGCTTCGGTCAAACAGTGGCTGCACAACTGGGTGGTATTCTGCATCATGGGGAGCTTCCCCATCAGGCTTTCCAATCGCTCTCCGTCTACTATGAAAGCCAGGGGAATGACGGCTCCCAGCAACACCGTCGTCAGGATCGTCACACTGCCCCGGGGGGCCTGTGGATTCCAGAAAACGGCCAGGGTAGCCGAGAGCAAAAAGCCTGTGAGGGCGATGACTTTCAATTGCATGACCATCCCGAGGACAACGAGAAACCCGACGGCACTTCCCACCATCAAAGCGACACGAAATCCCCTGGAGGACATCATGCGCCGGACGGCATCGCGATCCTCCCGGGGCGAGGGTGCATTCGCACTCACCAGCCTCCTCTTCCTCATACTTTCGAGAAACAGGAGCATCAACGGAGCGGCGAGATAAATGGCGATCCCGCTCCAAAACGCTGCCGGCGAAGGCCCGAAAAGAAGGAGTGAGAGCCCAACGAACATCAAGAGGATGATCAGGTTTCTCGTCCTGGGGGGGCCGAGCAGACCGACGGCCTGATGCCAGTAGCCTCGCCAGCCGCCTTCTTTGCTCAAAATCAGGGGCCACAGCAGCAGCACGACGAGCACATCGAGCCAGGTCGCCATGCGCTGTATCCAGGTGATGCTCTCGTCCTGATAGGCCAGAAAAGTGAACTGAAGGATGCAAAGCGTTGCAAGGGGCAGGATGACCAGTGTCATGGACACGATCAACGCGATCATCAGCATGACCATCGGGTGGGGGCAGCCGACGAGGTAGTGGGTGTATGGAAAAATATTGAGCTGGTCACGAAGGCATCCTGAGGCGCCCGGTTCGGAAATGGCGCCTTCGAAGGCATAGAGCTTCCGTGAAAGCAGCTGCAGGAGCACCAGAAGATGGAAGTGAACCAGCACCAGCAGATAGGGTGACAGGGCGTAAAAGCCGACAATGGGCACTTCCACATCCACCACCGGAAGCTTGATCCCTTTGCCGACCAGCAGATCCAGATCGGTCGTTCCAAAGGCGATGATGAGGATGTAAGCGCAAACCGCGAGAAATGCGAGGTGCTGCACCGCCAGATGATCCGAAGCCCGATTGGCGTCATCCAGCAGCTCCTTGGGGCTCGATCTGACGGTTTTCTGATCTTCCATGGGTCTTCTCCCCATTCGACCTTCGCTGATGCTCACCGGTACCCATGGAGGGCTTCAGCTGGCGTATACTAACCGAAAGACTCGTGACAGACCGGGAAC
>DAIQOB010000064.1:0-9837 GCA_036788075.1 Syntrophobacteraceae bacterium | reverse complement strand
GTTTTAGACAAAAGCAGTCGATGGGAATCGTGCCGTGCGAATGCCTGCCGTCGTTCCCGCGGAAAGCCTGCGGGAACGACGCATGAGCAGGTTGGTGAGTCTTTGGAACCCCCCCGGGCTTGTATCACGCCTCCAGGGCCTTGCGGATGGACTGCTTGAACGGCTTTTGCAAAACGCCGACTTCGGTAATGATCCCGGTGATATATTTGCTGGGTGTCACATCGAAGGCGGGGTTCAAAGCCTTGATATCCTTGGGCGCCACAGGTCTGCCGAAAAGGTGAGTCACCTCCCGCGGGTCCCGCTGCTCGATGGGAATTCCCGAGCCGTCGGCCAGGGAGGGGTCGATGGTGGAACGGGGTGCGGCCACATAAAAGGGAATGTTGTGCGTGCGGGCCAGTACAGCCACCGTATAGGTGCCGATCTTGTTGGCCGTATCGCCGTTGGAGGCGATGCGATCCGCACCCACGACCACCACGTCTATTTTTCCCTGCTGCATGAGGCTTCCAGCGGCATTGTCCGTGATCAGCGTCACGGGGATTCCCGCACACTGGAGCTCATAAGCCGTCAACCGGGCTCCCTGCAGGAAAGGGCGCGTCTCGCAGGCGTAGACTTCCACGGTCGGGTCATCGGCATAAGCGGCCCGGATGACTCCCACCGCCGTGCCGTAATCCGCGGTGGCCAATGCCCCTGCATTGCAGTAGGTGAGGACTCTTGCCCCGCGGGGAATGACTTCCTTACCCCATTTGCCGATGGCCACATTGTCCCGCACATCCTCGGCGAGGATTGCGTCGGCTTTCCTTCGGATGAGAGCCTGGAGCTCCGGCACGTCCGCTTTGGGGTTTTCCAGAAGGACCGAATATATTTTTTCCACGGCCCATCCCAGGTTGTTTCCTGTGGGGCGGGCATTCTTCACCTGCTCGCAGAGCCTTACGAATTTTCGCCGAAACGTCTGCGTGTCGGCCGCCTGCAGGTCCCGCGCACCCAAAGCCAGAGCCAGGGCGCCGGCCACACCCACGGCGGGGGCTCCGCGTATGGACATGTTCTTGATGGCCGTGATGACCTGTTGCGGCTTGCTGCAGAGCAGGATTTTTTCTTGATGGGGCAGCACCCGTTGATCGAGAATCGCCACTGCATCTCCATCCCAGTAGATGGGAGGTAAACACTTTTCAAACATGCTTCATTGCCTCCTGGCTTCTTGCTGGATCCCAAAGTGACCGGCTGCTTCCGGACGATGCGGCCTAACGTTCTTCACGCGCCAGTTTGCTGCGAAGAATCTCATTGACCAATTGGGGATTGGCCTTTCCCTTGGTTTTCCGCATGGCCTGTCCCACAAAAAAACTGAAAAGCTTTTCCTTACCGCCCCTGTAGAGCTCAACCTCCGTGGGATTCTCCCGCAGGATCTCATCGATGATGGCTTCGATGGCGCCTTCGTCTTTGACCTGAGTGAGCCCCTTTTCTTCGACGATGGCTTTAGCTTTCCGGCCTGTCGTGTACATGTCGTCGAAGACCGTCTTGGCGATCTTCCCACTGATGACCCCCGTATCCATGAGGCTCAATAGCTCCGCCAGGTTTTCGGGGGGAACCGGGCAATCCTCGATTTCCCGTTCGTCACGCTTCAGCTGCTTCATCAATTCGGACATGATCCAGTTGCTGACAATCTTCGGCTGGGGAAACTCCGCCGTGGCCGTTTCAAAATACACCGCCAGGGCCTTGGAGGAGGTGAGGACCTGAGCATCGTAGAGCGGCAGGTTGTACTGCGCCATGAAGCGCTCCCGCTTGGCCTCGGGAAGCTCCGGCAGCGTCTCCCGGACAGACGCCACCCAGCTGTCGCTCACGACCACCGGCACCAGGTCCGGGTCGGGAAAGTAGCGGTAGTCATGGGCTTCTTCCTTCCCCCGCATGCTGATGGTCACGTTGCGCGCCACATCCCACAGGCGGGTTTCCTGCACGACGGGCTCGTTCCGTTCGATGAGGGCTCTCTGCCTGCGGATTTCAAAATCCAGGGCCCGCTGGACGTTGCGGAAGGAGTTCATGTTCTTGAGCTCTGTTTTGACACCCAGGGTTTCGGTACCCACAGGCCGCAGGGAGATGTTGGCATCGCACCGAAAGCTCCCTTCTTCCATATTGCCGTCGCAGATCTCGAGGTATCTCAAGATTTCGCGCAGGGTTCTCAGGTATGCGGCCGCCTCTTCCGAAGAGCCCATGTCCGGTTCGCTCACGATTTCGATGAGCGGCACTCCCGTGCGATTGTAATCCACGTAGCTCATGGGCTGGAATTCGTCGTGGACGAGCTTCCCGGCGTCCTCCTCCATGTGGATGCGATGGATTCGGATGCGCTTGGGTCCCTTTTCCGTCTCGATGTCCACCCAGCCGTTGACGGCCAGGGGCAGTTCATATTGGGAAATCTGGTAGCCTTTGGGGAGGTCGGGATAGAAATAATTTTTGCGGGCGAACTGACTGCTGGGAGCGATGGTGCAATGCGTGGCCAGGCCCATTTTCATGGCAAATTCCACCACCTCCCGGTTCAGGACAGGGAGCACACCGGGCATGGCCACACAGATGGGGCAGGTATGCGTGTTGGGACTCGCACCGAAAGCAGTGGAGCAGCCGCAAAAAATCTTGCTTTTGGTGAGAAGCTGGGCATGAATTTCCAAGCCAATGACCGGTTCCAGTTCCATATTTTACTCCATCTAATGCAGCCATCCTGATAGGGTAACGTTCTGCCTGCTCGGGCAAAACTCAGCCCGGGCCATAATCCGCATACCCTATAGCACCAAACAAAACAACGGTGCAAGGGATAGAGCGGTCAGCTGCCTGGAAACCCCTGCAAACAGTGTTTGACATGGAAAGATCTTTCAACTACGAATAATGTGAGTTATTGAAAAATAGATGCTTTTTCGGTCAATGGCTCTCGTCGGTGAGATCTGAATTGCACAGTACAAGATGGTGTTGTTTCTGGAAGAGTGAGGATACCTATGAAAATTCACGAGTACCAGGCGAAAGAGTTGTTTCAAAAATACGGAATCCCAACTCCTCGCGGAAAGGCCGCTTTCAGCGTGGAAGAGGCGAAAGCTGTCGCCGCTGAATTGGGTGCATTTCCGGTGGTTGTGAAAGCCCAGATCCATGCCGGCGGGCGTGGGAAAGGCGGCGGTGTGAAGCTGGCCAGGTCCGCAGTCGAAGTGGATCAAATTGCAGGCCAGATCCTGGGCATGACACTGGTGACCCACCAGACCGGCCCCGAAGGCAGAGAGGTGAAGAAGCTCCTGGTGGAAGAAGGCCTTCCCATTGAAAAAGAGCTCTACCTGAGCATGCTTCCCGATCGCGGCTCGGCCAAGAACGTCATCATGGCCAGTGAAGCCGGAGGTATGGACATTGAAGAGGTTGCCGCCAAGACCCCTGAAAAGCTCATCAAAATCTATGTGGATCCGCTCCTCGGCCTCCAGGGCTATCAGGCGCGTCAAGTGGCTTACGGCCTCAATATGGAACCGGAAGTCGTCAAAGCTTTCCTTCCCATGTTGACCAAGCTTTACAAGATGTTTGTGGATTACGACTGTTCCCTCCTGGAAATCAATCCGCTCATCATTACGAGCGACAAGCGGGTCATCGCCCTCGATGCCAAAGTGAACTTCGATGACAACGCCCTTTTCCGCCACAAGGATGTTCAGGCCTACCGTGATCTGGATGAAGAAGACCCCTTCGAAATCGAAGCGTCCAAGTACAATCTCAATTACATCAAGCTTCCCGGCGGTAACATCGGCAACATGGTGAATGGAGCCGGCCTCGCCATGGCGACTATGGACGTCATCCAGCTTGCCGGAGCGAGCCCCGCCAATTTCCTGGACGTCGGGGGCGGAGCCAGCGCCGAGCAGGTGGAGAACGGTTTTCGCATCATTCTGGGTGATCCCAACGTGAAGGGTGTCCTCATCAACATTTTCGGCGGCATCCTCCGCTGCGACATTCTTGCGGAGGGAGTCGTGCAGGCCGCCAAGAAGGTGGAGATCAAGGTTCCCATCATTGTGCGCATGGAAGGGACGAACGTTGAAAAGGGTCGTCAAATTCTCAATGAATCCGGACTGAAGATCACAGTGGCAACTGACCTGGCTGATGCCGCCCAAAAAGTTGCAGCGGTAGCGAAAGCATAGAAGGAGACATCATGAGCGTTTGGGTGGATGAAAATACGAGGTTGCTGGTTCAAGGTATTACCGGCCGCGAAGGGCAGTTCCATACCCTCCAGTGCAAAGCGTATGGCACCCGGGTGGTGGCAGGCGTTACCCCGGGCAAGGGGGGGCAGTCGGTGGAGGGGATCCCCGTCTACAACACCGTGGCCAATGCCGTGAAAGACGCGCAGGCCAACGCCGCCATGATTTTTGTGCCGCCGGCCTTCTGTGCGGACGCCATTCTGGAAGCCATCGATGCCGAGGTTCCCCTCATTGTGGCCATCACCGAGGGCATTCCCGTCATGGACATGATGAAGGTAAAGAATTACCTGAGAGGCTCCGGGAGCCGACTCATCGGCCCCAACTGCCCCGGCATCATCAGCCCCGGCAAGTGCAAGATCGGCATCATGCCCGCCCCCATTCACAAACCCGGCCCCGTTGGGATCGTTTCCCGCTCTGGCACCCTGACCTACGAAGCCGTGCACCAGATCATGCGCTTCGGCATCGGCCAGAGCACCTGCATCGGCATCGGTGGGGACCCCGTGAATGGTACGAATTTCATCGACTGCCTCACTGCGTTTCAGGCCGACCCCGAAACCAAAGCCATTATCATGGTGGGTGAAATCGGCGGGTCCGCCGAAGAAGAGGCGGCTGAATTCATCCAAAAGAATGTCACCAAGCCCGTTGTCGGCTTCATCGCCGGGGCCACTGCACCCCCGGGACGGCGCATGGGTCACGCCGGCGCCATCATCAGCGGTTCGAGCGGTACGGCGCAGGGGAAAATGAAGGCCATGCGCGATGCGGGCATCACGGTCGTGGAAAACCTGGGAATGCTGGGTGAAGTGGCCAGAGAGGCTTTTCAGAAAGTTCTGTGATTCAGCTTTTCCACGAAGATATCCTGAAACAGGCTGTCCGCAGATGTTTCCGTCAGTGTTTGGAGCTGCCGGAAACGTTCCACAAGCGCCTTGCCAAGGGGGGTGAGCTCTGAGCCGCCCCCCCGGGCCCCTCCCTCGCGCCGGGTGACAAGAGGCTGCCCAAGACGCTCTTCCGTTGCCTTGATTTTTCCCCATACCGCCCGGTAGCTCATGTTGAGCTCTTTGGCCGCACCGAGAATGGAGCCGTGCTCTGCGACGGCATTCAGGATGCGCAGACGCCCCGATCCAAAAACCACTTCGCCGTTTTCGTCCTCAATCCATATTTTGGATTTGATCGCCAGTTTCTTGAACCCGGGTTTGGTAGTTGCCACTGAAGGAATCCTTCTATTGAGTGTTTTGGAAAGGGTCATGGACCGTGTCTTTTGGGACGTACCCGTTTCAGAAGCCCGCATCGCAAGGTTACACTCCCAGCAGCCATGCGCACGTGAAACAGATGATTTTATCTTCTCATAAAGCGTTACAAAGGGTCAATGTCTTGCTTTTTTATTAAGACCAACTTCCTGGAGGGGATTTTTCCGCCCGGTTTAGGCTCGGCCAATGGTATAAACGACTTGCAAGCGGGGTCCCCCCTGGATGATCCTCTTGGAAGTGATTGCAATCCAAAGCCAAGGAAAAGAGATGCCCCAGTTCCTGAAAGTCAAAACCGCCGAAGAAGTCTTTGAGATTCTAAGAAAACTCGAACCATTGGATATCGAAACGCTCCCCCTGGAAAAAGTCCGCGGGCGGAGTCTTTCTGCACCGATTTTTGCCCCTGAACCTGTTCCCCATTTTGCCCGGGCGACCATGGATGGTTACGCTTTGCGGGCGCGGGATACCTTCGGAGCCTCTGAGTCCCTCCCGGCATTTTTGGAAACGGCAGAGTCGGTTTCCATGGGCGACCACGTGTCCTCAAGCCTGGAGAGAGGAAAAGCCATCGCCATTCCAACGGGGGGAATGCTCCCCGAAGGCGCCGATGCCGTCGTCATGGTGGAATACACCATTCCCCTGGACGACAGGACCATCGAAGTGACACGTCCCGTTGCACCGGGGGACAATGTGCTGAAGGAGGGGGAGGACATTCCCCTGGGAGCAGAGCTTTTTCGAGCCGGCTGGCCCTTGAGACCTCAGGACATGGGAGTTCTCGCCGCTCTTGGAATAAAAGACGTCTCGGTCATTCGCCGTCCCGAAGTCGCGGTGCTCTCCACCGGGGATGAGATTGTGCCCGTTTCCACGCAAGGGGTGCCCCCCGGCAAAATCAGGGATATCAACACTTACTCCCTGGCGGCCCAGATGGAGGAGACCGGTGCTGAAATCGGACAAACCCGTTGGGTGCAGGACGATCTGGAGGCCCTCATCGAGGCCTGCCGCGAAGCCCTCGCCACCCATGACGTCCTGGTCCTGTCGGGAGGGAGCTCGGTGGGGGTTCGAGATTTTACTGTTCGCATCCTGGATGCTTTCCCCGAAGCAGAGCTCCTGGTCCATGGGGTAGCCATACGCCCGGGGAAGCCCACCATTCTCGCCCGCATCGGTAAAAAGCTCTTCTGGGGACTGCCCGGCCAGCCCGTATCGGCCATGATGATCTGCAAAATCTTTGTCCTGCCTTCATTGCTGTTCCTGCAGGGATATTGTCCGGACCTGCCGAGCACTCTTCAGGCGGAAAACGCGTGCCGGGCGGTTTTGAATCGCCAGGTGCCATCCGTACACGGCCGAACCGATTATGTTCCTGTTGTTCTATCCAGGGGAGCGGAGGGGATCCAGGCGACGCCCGTCTTCGGTAAATCAGCCATGATCAGCATTCTGGCCCGTTCGGATGGCTACATCATCATCCCTGAGCATGTGGAAGGACTGGACCAGGGAACGGAAGTGACCGTCCACTTCTTTTCCTGTGGGCGAGGTGTGTGAGGGCGGCGAGTGGATGATCCCAGTGGAACGTCACCGGTAAAGATGCTACAGCCGGACAATCCCTTCTGTCGGGGGAGAGATGGGCTCCACGTCCTCCACGTTGAGCTCCACGCTCACGGACTTCTGAATCAAATCTATGCTCACCACCAGCCTGCCCTTCTTGGGGTTCTGCCGCATCAACAGGCCGACGCACCCCCCGAGAGGTCCGCGAAGGACGCGCACCCAATCGCCGTCTTTGAGGTACGGGTGCAGGTCCAGGGTCTCCCTGGAGCCCAGCATGGTCTGCAAATTTTCGATCTGGTAATTGGGAATGGGGAGGGCCCCTTCGGAATTCCTGAGAATGTTCAAAGCCCCGGGAGTCTTGAGGATGTGCATGTTGGTGTAGTTGTCGAGGACCGCGTGCACAAACACATAGCCGGGGAAAAGTGGGGTATGGATTTTCTTGCGCCGGTCCTGCCTCCTGCTCCAGGATTCCATGAGGGGCAGAAAGGCTTCGATGGATTTTTGCTCCAGGCGCCTGGCCACTTCCTTTTCATGGTTGACCTGCACGTAGAGGGCGAACCATGACGGCTCATCGCCCGTCAGCGCGGGGTAGATGATGGGGCCTTCGTGGGGGGCCACCGGTGAAGCTTCAAGCTGTGAGCTTCGTTTTGTCTCGGTCATTTCATTGCCTTTCGAAGCCGTCAAAAGCTGTACGATTCACCATCGTCGGGCACCAATACGCGTTGAGTCATCCCCTTTTCCCTCAGGAACTCCCGAAGATCCTTTCTTGACAGTGTGGAGTGGTTCAGAGCTTCCATGTGGCTGGCAATGATCGTGGCATGAGGTGCCGCTCGATACACCTCGTACACATCCTGCTTGCCCATGATGATCGGTTCATCGGGGAGGACTTTGGCGTCGCCGCTGTTGAGGACGATGATGTCGGGATTGTATTGCTTCAGGTTGTCTGCGACCCCCTCATACCAGACGGTATCCCCGGCAAGATAAAGGGTTTTTTCTTCGGGATGTTGAAAGACAACGCCGCACACTTCCCCCAGTATCTCTCCGAAGTCTTGCAGCACTTTCCCTCGTCCATGCTGACCGGTGGTTTTGATGAGCGTGATGCCGTCAAAAACCGTACCGTCCTCAAGGACTCGGATGTTACGAAATCCTGCCGCCTGCATTGCTCCTGCGTCTTTTGTGTTTTGTACGAACAGCATGATGTCTTTGGGCAGTAATGTCTTAGCGGCGTCGTCCCAGTGGTCCGGATGAATGTGGGTGACAATGACTGCATCCACATCGAGAATCTCGTCTAAGGAGACAGGCAAGCCGACGGTGGGATTGGATTGCTGACTGTTGACCGTACCCGCAAACCCTGGGTATGCACCCTTTTCTGCCAGCATGGGGTCCACCAGGAATTTTTTCCCTGCATAGGCAATACGAACTGTTGCATTTCGTATTTGCTTGAATTTCATGATGATCTCCTCTGAGTGGTCGATTCAAAGCCGCCGGGCATTCCTGTCACCTGGGGGTAAGACGTTTTTGTTTACCATGTGGAATGGAAACATATCAAGAGCTTGTGAGCTCTTCAGGTTCAACGCGGACCCTCCAGTGAACGGAGGGCACAGGCGATGAGGCACCAAAGGCTTCACCTTCGAGAGTGCTTTTCCTCGAGGATCGTCTCGAGCTTCCAGGGGGTTTGAATCCGGAGCAACTGGCCGTTACGGTTGCTGTAAAGGAGGTAACCCTTGTCGAGGGCATAGAGGAAAAGGTCCCGGGTGAGGGTGACGTCCGATTTACAGTATTCGATAAGAGGCTCCCACTGGCCTTGGCGGAACCAGTTCACCGCCTGGATTCCGTCGGCGGACTTGTTGGCTCCCAAAGTGTTTTCGGCCAGGTGGTCCAAGCTGAGGCGGAAGCCCAGCTGCTGGTAAATCTCCTGGAGGAGATCGAAGGTGGGGAGCTTGCGGAAATCGAAGGGGGTGTAGGCTTTGAGGACCTCGTAATCGAACCGTTCGTTATTGAACCCCACCACGAGGTCCAGCCGTCGGAGGTCTTCCACGAGGGACGCCACTTCCTCCTCCCGGTACACCCTGAAGCTGTCGGATGAGGCTTCGTAGAGGACTGCAACGGAAACTCGCATTAGATGCTTGTTCTGCCATCCCCCCACTTCATTGGCGAGGCGCTGCGTCTCCAGGTCGAAATATCCGATGCGCCACCGTGGGGCAGCATTCGCGGCAGTGAGAATTTCCGGCATGGGCTCGTCGGGCTCCGTGAGGGAGGCATCGGCAGTCTGGAGGGGGTTCCATTCCCCGAGAAGAAACTTCAGGACAGCCAGGGCTGCCTGCTTGTCCAGGGGCTTGTTTCCCGACCCGCACTTGGGGGAATGGATGCAGCCCGGGCATCCGTCGGTGCAGGAGCAGGAGGCGATGAGCTCCCGGGTCTTTTCCAGGAGCGGGGAAATGATTTCGTAACCCTTGGCCGCCAGACCGATTCCCCCGGGGTAGCCATCGTAGATGAAGATGGCCCCTTTGCCCACCTGGGGATGCTGCGGGCAGGAAATGCCGCCGATATCGTTTCTGTCGCACAGGGCAAAGAGGGGGAACATGCTGATGGCGGCATGCTCCACGGCATGAATGCCCCCCATGAAATGAAGCCCCTCGTCATGAAGGCGCTTGGCCAGTACGGATTCGATTTCAAGCCAGAAGCCGACAGTTTCAAAGGTCTGAGGCGGGATGTCCAGGGGGTTCGTTCCCAATAGCTCCTGGGTGAAAAGGCGCCGCTTTTCATAGGCCAGGATGTGTTCCGTGACCCTAAGCCTTCCCATGCGAATGATGAAGTTGCCGACGGGCTTGGAGGCCAGCACTTCGAGGATTTCCGTTTCC
>DAIQOB010000063.1:0-9869 GCA_036788075.1 Syntrophobacteraceae bacterium | reverse complement strand
CGTCGCCATCCCGAACCAGTGGGTCAATTCCTACAACCGCCTGCGGCCGGGATATGAGGCCCCCGTCTACATTGCGTGGGCCCGCCGCAACCGATCCACCATGGTGCGCGTGCCCATGTACAAGCCCGGCAAGGAGAAGGCCACCCGCATCGAATTCCGGGCGCCCGACCCTGCCTGCAACCCGTACCTGGCCTTCGCCGTCATGTTGGGTGCCGGTCTGGCCGGTATCGAGAACAATTATGAACTGTCCGACCCAGTGGAAGAGGATATCTACGGGATGAAGGGCGCTGACAGGGATTCCAGGGGCATTGGGTCCCTTCCGGGAAGCCTGCACGAAGCCATATTGGAGTGTGAAAAGAGTGATCTCGTACGGGAGACCATCGGGGGGCATATTTTCCACAAGTTCATCGAAAACAAGAAGATCGAGTGGGAAATGTACCGGATTCAGGTCAGCTCCTACGAGTTGGAGCGGTATTTGCCCATGTTTTGAGGTTGCCCCGGCTTGCGGCCACCGGCACTCAGTGGCCGCAAGCCTCTGCGGGATTTCGGCAGGCGGGCAGAGAGACTATGCAGGCCAGTTCAGGAGGCACTCCCTGGCATCCGCCGAGCATTTTCTCAACTGAATGGAGAGGCGCTTGACATGACTCTGCTCCTCCTTGATGAGGAGGTCGACAAAGTCCCGGGCCTTCCCCTCACAGGTGGCTTCGAGCATGCTCAGGTAAAAGATCACGGAATCCTTTTCACACTGCAGGGCGAGCTGGATGGCGTCCGATACGGTTTTTGCTTCGCTCAACCGGGTGTTTAAATCTTTGAGATCACTGAAAACATGATTTTTGGCCATGTCTGCGATGTAGGCTTCCAGTTCGTTGTCTGTATCTTTCACGGTGGGGCTGGTCAACTCCTTAGGCAGCTCTGCCTTGAAGGCCTCGAAATGCTTCTTGTGCTCCCGTTCCTCTTGGGCCAGCACGGAAAAAAGCTGCTTGACCTCCGGGTCGGTGATGAGTGTCTGGGCTTTCTCGTAAAAGGCGATCCCGTTCGCCTCTATGTTGATGGCTACCTGAAAAATCTCACCTGCATTGAAGCAAAACAACATGGCACTCTCCTCCTTCATGGATGTCTTGGAAACGTTGAAGCTCCATAGCCTGGGCTGAAGCGTAGTGTCGCCTACCTGTTCTCCAACTTTCAAGCTCTTTTTAGTCAAGGTAGCGCATTCGCCGGAGGTGTCAATGAAACGGCCCGGGGAATTTGGGCGCGAGGCGAATGCATTTTTTGCAAGGTTTCGGAGAGATGGGTGAAGGAAACCCGGGGCGGGGGGAGTTTCTGGGGGGAAGGCACCATAGCCCTTCCACGAAGGGCTTGAGGTTCTCCATGGGTTGTCCTATAGTCGGGCTCCCCGCGGTAGTCTTCCGGTACCAGCCCGGACCGCCGGTACCGGGAGGATTCATGGGGAATGTGGTGGGGTGAGAAGCTGTCTGAAAAACGAGTTAATCACTCTAAGCAGGCACCTTGTTTCGTCATTCCGGCAGTCTTTCAGCCGGAATGACGAGCAAACGAATTTTCAGACAGTTAATGAGTTCCCCGTGGAGGAGTGATTTTAGAGTGGGAGGCCGAAGGAATGCTCCGTTCTGCTGCTGTTTTGCTCTTGCTGTGCGTTGTGTCGGCTGCTTCCGGCTGTGCGACGGTCCCTGCCCGAAATCCTCAGGCGGAGGCCAAGGCGAGTGAGGCCAACCAGGCTCTGGATGTATTGAATACGGATCTGGCGAATTTCTACCCTGACGCAGAGGCTCTCCTACAGCGGGTGAGACTCCTCCAGCAGCAGCCGGGCTGGGATGAGATGGAAGCGGTGATTCGCGGCACACCAGCCATTCTGGCATATGTAGAAGGGGGGGAAGCGGTGGATTTCGAGAGCATTCCCGAAACGGCGGCCTGGTCACGCAAGTGGAAGAGACCCTGGAAGAGCCTCTTTTCCCATTACCTGGGGCTGGTGGATCGCTGCAGCATCATGGAGGCACGCCGTACGGCTCTGCTGGAACGGCTGTTCGTGGTCCAGGCCAAGTACATCGGGGCCACCACCATGGAGCTTTCCAAGGGGCGATATGAACAGGCCCAATCGCTCTATTCCAGGGTCGAGATGCTGACCGGTACGGAAACGGAGCTGAAAGCGTACCAGCTCAATACCATTGGACTCTATGACGTTCGCCCCTGACCAGGGGGCAATGTTGTTGGCTTAACCAACTTTCGTCATTCCGGCGAAAGCCGGAATCCCGAAAAATGAAGACCTGCTGGACCCCGGTTTTCACTTTGGTGACGTCAAGTTGACAACATTGACCCAAGGAGGCGTCCGTTTTCAGAAAAGGAAACACGAGGGGTAACACCATGCTCCAGAAGATGAAGGCCTTCCTTAAGGAACGAGACCTATGCGTGCTGGCGACCTGCGCGGGCGGGAAGCCTCATTGCTCCCTGATGGCTTACATGACCGATGAAACGGTGGAAACCGTATTCATGGCGACGCTCAGGGATACGCAAAAGTTCAAGAATTTATCGGACAATCCCCAGGTAAGCTTCCTCGTCGACGACCGGGGAAGCGAGGGGCGTACAAGGGCTGAAACCCAGGCGCTGACGGTTTCGGGAACCTTTGAGCCGATGGAGGACCCTGTGGAGCGTGGAGCTGTCCTCGCCCGGATGGCTGATAAGCACCCGCACCTGGACGGCCTTCTGAAGCACCCGGAGGTGGAAGTCCTCTGTATTCGCTTGGAATCCTTCCTGCTGCTCCAGGGCGCTCTGGAGGCTCATTTCGAGAAGGTCCGCTGACCCGCCCATTTGCCTTTAAAAAAAGAAGTATTCTTCAGCTGCTGTCGAGTTGACAAACGTTCTCCTGATATTAATTTTTTTCTAAGTTTTAAGAGAGAGGAAAAAGAGCTTGTTAAACCTGCCCAGAGACTGGGGCACGAGCCGGGTTTACACATGGTGTGACCCGGCTTTTTTTATTCCAGGAGGATTGAAATGAATGCAGCTGCAGAATGCCAGGCTAGCACCCCTTCCCCGTATGACCTCTTTGCCGAAGGAGCTTTTACTCGAAAGGATGAAACCGATGACAGGGCTTTTTATGCTCGCGACCGCTTCGTGCAGCACCTCGACAGTGTTGCCCTGTCGACGGTGGAGAAACTGGTGGGGGAGCTCATCAACGAAGAAAATCCCGTCATACTGGACCTGATGGCGGGTTGGGATTCGCACATCCCTTCCACCCTCAAACCCGGGAAGGTCGTGGGCCTGGGATTGAACGAAAATGAGCTTTCCGGCAACAGGGCCCTTGGCGAATTCGTGCTTCACGACCTCAACGTCGATCCACGACTCCCTTTTGCCGACAACACTTTCGATGCGGTCGTCAATACCGTGTCCGTGGACTACATGACCCGGCCTTTTGAAATATTCGGTGAAGTGGCGCGCATCCTCAAACCGGGTGGACTTTTTCTGGTCATCTTTTCCAACCGCATGTTTCCGGGGAAGGCCACTCGCGTCTGGCAGGAAGCCAGTGAGCAGGAGCGGGTGGTCATAGTGGAGCAGTTTTTCAAGCATACCGATGCCTTCGAAGCTCCCCGGTTCTTCACTTCCAAGGGGAGGCCGCGTCCCAAGGATGACAAATATGCCCACCTTGGAATCCCCAGCGACCCCATTTATGCCGTCTATGCCGACAAGAAAGGGGCTCCAGCCGGGAAGAAGACGCGTCCCGACGTTTGCGTCTACTCCGGACAGGAATGCTCGGATGAGGAACTGGAGCGCCGGAAGAAGGCCATCAAGGACACGCTGCTTTGCCCCTACTGTGGGGAGAAGATGAAAAAATGGGCTGTTCCCGTCTCACCTTTCAGCACGTGGGACCTCGAATATGCGTATCTTTGTTTCAACGACGAGTGTGGCTATCTGCTGCGGGGCTGGGAATCCATGAGCAAGCAGGGGAACCGGGGCTATTCCTACCGGCTGATGTATGATCCCTTGCGCGACTGCTGCATGCCTCTGCCCGTACCGACCCTGCACGCCCTCAAAGAGGGCATTGTCGAGGACGATTGAGCGTCGAATGATTGCAGGAAGTATGCACCAAAGGGTTGGCATTTGAACGTCCGGAGTTTATGGTATGTAGCGAAGTACAACTCAATGCAGTAGAGTGTTCACAACTCGAGTTGTCAACTCGGCAGTCCGTTGGCCGGAATCCAAAGAAAAACCGGATGCCGGCTTGAAACTGCCGGCATGACGGGGGGTGGAATGGGCGTCTTGTTCTGTGGCAATGTACCGAGCAAAAGAGCTGAGAAGTACCTTGGTGCTTGCATCCTTTGAGGATGGAGCCGTTGGAGGGGTTTCAATGTGTTCACCACCGACAGAAAGGGAATGCTATGGTGACCAATCAGGATTTGATCAAAATTTTTGAATATGCTCTCAACCAGGAAAGGACGGGGAAAAGCTTTTTTGAAGTTTCCCTCCAGCGTATGGCCAATGGGGCAGCGGTGAATGCTTTCAAGCGGCTGATACAGGAGGAGGAGAAGCATATCGTGTTCATTTCGAAGATCCTGGAAAATCTGCACAACAAGCAGTCCTTCACGACAGCCGGCCTGGGGGTGGAGGCCATGGAGCCTACCAACTACTTCGACGAACGGGCGAAATCGGAATTCCTGCAAGAGTGCGTGGAGGGGTCCATGGTGCCCGATGTGACGGTGTTCAACACGGCCTGGCTCATCGAAAAAGACCTCAGCGAATATTACGAAAAAATGGCCGCCCGGACGGAAGGGGAGGCGAAGAATTCCCTGCTCATGCTTTCCAACTGGGAAAAGGGTCATGAGAAATTTTTCCGGGAGTACCGTGACAAATTATCCGAAGTCTATTCGCGCATGCCGTGGGGCGGTTGATGACCTGTAGGGGGTGGCTGATGGACGGAGAGCCTCCTGCAGCAGTGCTGACTCCGGCAAAACACCCGGCCGGAGTGTTCAGCTGTCTATGGCCCGGCGTATTGACAGGAGGGATGCCCGTGCGTAATTTCGTCGGGTAGGTTGCCGACCCGTATCAATCTATGGGATGTTCCAAAGTGGGAAAGATGTTCGTGCAAGTGGTCGGAGAATCCAAATCGTCCATCTCAAAGGAGGCAATATGGCAGATCGCGCAGGCGCCGTAACCATGAAGGGAGCCCCTCTCACTCTGACCGGCAATGAGGTGAAGGTGGGAGCCAAGGCTCCGGATTTTGAAGTCGTCGACAATGGACTCGCTCCCGTCAAATTGTCTTCTTATCTGGGCAAGGTGGTTGTCATTTCGGCGGTTCCATCCCTGGATACCCCCGTGTGCGATATAGAGACCCGGCGCTTCAACGCCGAGGCCGCCAACCTGAGCAAGGACGTGGTGGTGCTGACCATCAGTATGGACCTCCCCTTCGCTCAGAAGCGCTGGTGTGGTGCTGCCGGCGTGGAGCACGTCGTCACCCTTTCCGACCATCGCGATGCGGCCTTTGGCCAGGCTTTCGGTGTGCTCATCAAGGAATTGCGACTCCTGGCCCGTGCGGTGTTTGTGGTGGACAAGGAGGGCGCCCTCCGCTATGCGGAGCTCGTCAAAGAGCTCACTCACGAGCCCGATTACGATGCGGTTCTGAATGCGGTGGCGGGTTGCCTGTAGAGAGATGCTGAGCCTTGAGAGCTCGCCGCAGTCCTCACCAGTGATGGAAGCTGCGTATTCGATCGATAGGGGCTTCCGCTCCGTCCCGTGACGGAGTGGAAGCTTTTTTCTTTGAAGTGCTTGATGGGGGAGCGTGTCTGCCATGAAAGATATTTGCAGGAAATTTATCTGGATGGGTGCTGTGCTGGTGCTGGCTTTATCGGGTTGCACAGGGATGGCCCCGGTGAAAGGACAGAGTCAGGGATTCCACCAGGAGCTTGATTGTGGGGGAGATGTTCCGAGCCCTTATCCCCCTTACTGCCACCCCCGTAGATGATGTCGGGCATGCACGGGAATTTCCCGTCAGGCCCGTCTAATCGTATTCCAGGCTGAGCCCGGTATTGGTGACGAGAACGGGCGTGGTACTCATTTCCTTCAAATGTTCGGCCAGGAGGAAATTTCTCAGCCTTTCCCCGATTTCTTCCAGGTTGTGGCTCTCCAGGAATTCCTCTGCTATGAGGGCGTAATGGGTGCTGTCTCCATGGCTGATGGTGAACCGGTGTATCCCTTGCGAGGGTTCACGGCCGCCCTCTACGGCAAATCCTGAAAATTCCGACTCCAAATACTGCCGCACTGCGGCTGTCTTTGCTTCTGTGGACATCTTCGATCTCCCTTGCTCGTGGTGAGGCACCAGCACCCTTTGTGCCGTCGCGAATGGCGACAGGTTGCGGTGCTCCTTGCCCATCGTCATCGGTTTTTATTAAAATAACACACTTGCCTGGCCCCGATCTACGGAACCTCGCCAGGACGGGAAGCCGCACCGGCGTTTTCTTCCTCTGCTGACGGAACGTGAGACTTCAAATTTTTGGACATCTGTCCAGAAGCTCGTTCTTTGAAGTTCTCCAAAAATTCATCTGGGCGAGAATCCAACCTGTTCCGATTTTGCCATTGGTGAAAGCTTATAAGGATAGAACACAGCTTCATGAATTCCAGGCATACACAGAAGGCTGAAGCCGCAGAGAGGCTCCTCCCTTTGCTCAACAACATGCAGGTCAAGTTGATGCTGCTTTTCTTCGTGTTTGCCCTGGTGCCTTTCTGTGCCGTGGGGATGCTTTCCATCCGCACGGCCGAAGATCTTGTCCTGAACATGGCTGCCAACCAGGTGGAGCATGTGGTGGTGGACAAGACCGCGCTGCTGGAGCGATGGATTTCCGAGCGCAAGGCCGATCTTGAGGTCATCACCGGCTCATCGGTCCTGAGATCCATGGATCCTCAGCAGATAGCATCCTACCTGGGATTGGTCCGGAATAAATACAAAGTTTATGAGGAAATTTCGGTCGTGTCCCGCAGCGGAGCGGTCATCCATCGCAGCTCCGGCCGAGACGCACGATCCGCGCTCGGGGAAAAGGGGGCGCCCTTCGAGATCGATGGGTTTTACATGTCCGACATTCGGTTGAGCCGGGATCACAGGGACTCCTACTTTTGGATCGCTGCGCCGCTGTTCGGTCCCTCCGGCACGGTGGAGGGCACTGTCCGGGCATCCGTCGGCACAGGCACCATTCTTTCCGTCATTTTGAGGGTATCCTTGGGCGAGACAGGGGAATGCTACCTCGTGAATCGGGACGGTACCTTCCTCGCACACAAGGATCCCGGTCGAATCCTGACGGAAAATATTGCTCAGTCGGAAAGCTATAAGAATATTTTCGGAACGAAGGCACGGGGGGTGATCTATACCGATTACAGGGGCATCGAGGTGATCGGGGCTTCGAGAATGGTGGGCGGAACGGATTGGGCGCTGGTGGTGGAACAGGACCGAGAAGAAGCTTTCCGGACCGTCGACGGAATCAGGCGTCACATTTTCATGGTCATCGTCTTCTCCCTGTGTGGTACGCTCCTCTCCGCCTGGCTCCTGTCCCGCTATGTGGCCACTCCCATCCGAAAGCTCGGCCAAGCGGCCAATGCCCTTGCCAGGGGGGAGTTCGAAAAGGTAAACATTGTGAGGAGTGATCGGGGGGATGAGGTCGGGATCCTTTCCCGTGCCTTTGGGGAAATGGCCCGACAGCTGGAGGACCGTCAGCACACGCTGGAGGAAAAAGTCATCCGGCGGGAAGTGGAGCTCCATGCGACGGATGTGCGGCTCAAGGCGACTGAGGAGGCCGCAGCGCGTTCCCAGCAGCTGGCTTCACTGGGGCAGCTTGCAGCCGGTGTCGCCCATGAGATCAGGACCCCCCTCACATCCCTCAAGATGTTTTTGGAGGCCATCGAAAGCGAGCTGGAGGTTGCGGAAGAATATGAGGAAGACTTCCGGGTCGCCGCACGGCAGATCGCACGCATGGAGGCCACCATCCATCGCTTCCTCGACTTTGCCAGGCCTGAGGATCCCGTCCTGACGGAGGTGGATGTGAAAGATCTCATCGAAGATGCGCTCCTGGTGGTGGGGCCGAGGGCCAAGCAGCAGGAAACGGTTCTGCAGACCCATATAGACGAGGATCTGCCTCCGATTCGGGCTGATCGAAAGCAGCTGGGGGAGGCATTGCTGAATCTCATGGTGAACGGCCTCGAAGCCATGGGCTCCCGTGGCCTGCTGACAGTCACCGCCTGCAGGGAAGCCGTCTCATGGGAGAGTGGGACGAGGGAATGCGTGCGGATCGATGTCGCCGATACCGGGCCGGGGATCAGCGAGGCCATCCGGCCCCAGCTCTTCGATCCCTTTTTTACGACCAAGGCAACGGGCACCGGGCTGGGGCTTTCCACGGTCCACAGTTCTCTCCAGAGGCATGGGGGAAAAGTCAGCGTGGAGAGCATCGTCGGCCGGGGATCGACCTTTTCTCTGTTTATCCCCATCGAGCATGAAGGAATGCCTGGAGAAGATGGAAAAAATACTGGTAGTTGACGATGACGAGGGGTTGGTTCACTTTCTGTCGCGCTTCTTTTCCGGGCAGGAATATGACGTGTATGCGTGCGGCAGTGGCACGGCGGCTCTTGAAAAGGTCCAAAAGGAAGCCTTCGACCTCATCCTCCTCGATTACAAGATGCCCGGTCTGAACGGGCTCGACACCCTCAGGGAAATCCGAAGGCTCCAGGTCAAAACCCCTGTTATCGTCATGACCGCCTACGGTACGATGGATACCGCCATCGAAGCCATGAAGCTCGGGGCCTACGATTATCTGCTCAAGCCTTTTGAGCGCAATGAACTGGAGCGGCTCGCCCGGGATGCCCTGGAAGTGAACCGTCTCATGAAGGAAGTCGTGAGCTTCCCGTCCTCGGGTGGAAGGCCTTCCCCCGTGCCCAGGGGTGAAGTCAAAATCATCGGCAATCACAGGCGGATGCAGGAGGTGTACAAGCTCATCGGTCAGGTTGCTGCCAGGGATGTCACCGTCCTCATCACGGGAGAATCCGGCACGGGCAAGGAGTTGGTGGCACGGGCCATCTACCACCACAGCTCCAGGAAGGATAAACCGTTTCTCGCGGTCAACTGCGCCGCCATTCCCGAGGCGTTGTTCGAAAGCGAGCTCTTTGGCCATGAGCGGGGGGCTTTCACGGGCGCCGAACGGACGCACATCGGAAAATTCGAGCGATGCCATGGAGGAACGCTCTTCTTCGATGAAATCGGGGAAATGCCCCTATCCACTCAAGCCAAGCTCTTGCGTGCCCTCCAGTATGGAGAGCTGGAAAGAGTCGGGGGCTCGCAGACTTTGAAGGTCGATGTGCGTATCATTGCGGCGACCCACAAAAACCTGGAAAACGCTGTCGAAGAGGGCCGGTTTCGAGAAGATCTCTACTGGAGGCTCAAAATCATCTCGATCCAGCTGCCGCCACTCCGTGAGCGAGGGGAGGACATCCCCGCCCTGGTGGAATATTTCGTGAGGCGCTTTGGGGAGGAATATCAGGCGCCCATTCGGCGCATCGATGACGGCGCCCTGGCAAAGCTCCAGTCCCATGCCTGGCCCGGGAACGTGCGGGAGTTGGAAAATACCATGCGGCGTGCGATTCTTCTGTCTTCGGGGGATGTCATCCTGGAGGAGCACATCAAGTTTGATTCCAGCCGGCACGACATACCGCGGGAGGACATGGGTGAGCCATGCTGGGCCAGGATCGAGAAGGCCCTGGATGCCATCATTCCGGACCTCATGGAGGTCTGCCATACCAAGATTCATGAGAGCATCATCGACCGGGTGGAAAAAACGCTCATTTCCAGGGTCCTTCAACAGTGCGGCCATAACCAGGTCAAAGCCGCGCGG